>JAQVEM010000055.1 GCA_028697935.1 Actinomycetota bacterium | reverse complement strand
ATACTTCTCTTACCATCAAAAACAACTACTTTTTTGGTTCTAAAATCTATCCAGTGATATCCAAGATAAACAGGGTTATCTCCATTTCTATTCCATTCAAGAGCACCTGTATTTTTTACTTTTATTTCAAACTTATACTCAGTATTCTGAGTCATTGCACCCAGTATTTCATCAACTTCTGTATATTCTGCACTATATATGCTCGCAGGTTCTCCCCTTATAATTCTCTGCCACATTGCCCTTGCTTCTTCAACATCCGGAATCTGAACACTTACAGTCCCATCCTTTATCCAATCAGAATAAGAGGGTACAATTGCTGTATTAAAATTTTCAGAGTCTAACGACAGGAGTGCTTTTGAATATTTTAGAATAGTAAAAATATCAAGGTCCGTCTTTGTATTCTCTGCAAGAATATTAAAATAATAAGGAGCGCTGGACAAATATTTCGCATTTAATTTTTGTTCTATCAGTGCTTTAATTAACTGCTGCTGCCTCTGAATTCTTCCAATATCCCCCAGTTCCGTAGACCTGCTTCTTGTGTATGAGAGAGCCTGTTCTCCTGTAAGATGATGCGTACCACTTGATAAATTAGCCCCGCTTTTTGGATCGATGATTGGCCTGTCAATAGTAATATCCACACCACCAAGAGCATCTATCAACTTAATAAATCCATCAAAATCAACAGCTATATAGTGATTTATTTCTGCCCCCAAAAAGGAACTGACTGTTTTTATCATTAGCTCTTCTTTCCCATAGGCATATGCAGCATTTATTTTATCTTCACCATAACCGGGTATCTCTACAAGGCAATCTCTTGGAATTGATAGAATAGTTGCAGTATTTTTTTCAGGATTCAGGTGAGCTACCATTATAATATCAGCCCTGCCTGTGTCACTAGCTGCATCTCTTGTATCGCGTCCGAGTATCAGTATCGTAACAGGGTCTTCAGGAGACTCTATAGGGGTAAGAATATTTTCAATTTCTACTGTTGTAACTGAATTTATTGTTCTGTTTATTGATTTAATATAAAAGAAAAAAACACCTGCGCTAATACCACTGATTAAAATAATAGAAGATACTACTATTATCGTTACTCTAATATATAAGGGCAGTCCCTTAAATTTTCTGCCTATTGTTTTTTCCGCTTTTTTTGTTGTATTTTTCTCTATATTTTCTTTATTTTTTTCTACAGTGCTACTTTTCTTTATTATATTTTTATCTGTGGTATTTTCTTTATTTTTTGTTTTATCCTTTTTGTTCTTATTATCTTTTTTTCTTTCGATTTTTTTCATCAAACTTCAGCTTATTTATAAAATTCACTAATAATACCAGATATAGTTTATTTTTCCAGTTTATTTTATTATATTACATTATTCTACCAATTTTATATCTGCACCCAGTAAACGTAATTTC
Source organism: Actinomycetota bacterium (assembly GCA_028697935.1). Lineage (GTDB taxonomy): Bacteria > Actinomycetota > Humimicrobiia > Humimicrobiales > Humimicrobiaceae > JAQVEM01. Next base: position 7,539 of record JAQVEM010000055.1, on the reverse strand, counting down.
TCATCAAAATTTTCATATCCTCTCTTGATATGGTATATATCGCTTACCTCTGTTGTCCCTTCAGCAATAAGGCCTGCAAGCACTACAGCCGCACCAGCGCGAAGGTCAAATGACCTGACCGGCGCCCCTGATAATTTCTCTACTCCCCTTATAACTGCGTGGTGGCCCTCAATTTTTATGTCTGCTCCCATTCTGTTTAATTCATCAACATACATAAATCTGTTTTCAAATACATTTTCAGTTACAATTGATACTCCGGGAACAACAGAAAGAAGAACAGTAATTACAGGCTGAAGATCTGTAGGAAAACCTGGATATGGCAGAGTACTGATATTTACCGGCTTATATCTTTCTAAAGGTGCTTCCACCCTTATATTATTTTCATCTATAATAGTAATTTTCACACCAATTTCTTTTAATTTTGAATAAAATACTTCAAGATTCCTCCACCTTGCATTTTGTATTTCTACTTTTTCACCACAGAGAGCCGCTGCTGTAATAAAAGTTCCTGCTTCAATGCTGTCGGGCATAACTTCGTAATCAGTCCCCCTCAGACTTTTTACTCCATTTATTGTAATATAATCAGTTCCCGCACCCTGAATTTTTGCTCCCATTGAATTTAAGAAAAGCGCAAGGTCACTTATTTCAGGTTCTCTTGCAGCATTATTTATAACTGTCTGCCCTGATGCAAGACATGCTGCCATCATTATATTTTCAGTGGCTCCTCTGGAAGGAAAGTCAAGATTTATTATAGTTCCATGTAGCCGGTTACCATTTCTATTTTTATCAATATGACAGTTAACATATCCATGTTCAACAAGATATTCTGCTCCTAAATCCTTAAATCCCTTAAGATGAAGGTCAATCTGTCTGGAACCTATATTGCACCCGCCTGGTATTGCTACCTTCACCCTGCCAAATTTACTGAGCAGCGGACCGGCTACCAGTATCGATGCCCTCATTTTTCTTACCAGTTCGTAAGGTGCTTCATAGTTATTAATATATTCCGGCTCAATTTCAATTACTTTACTGGCAGCTTCCACATTTATTTTTGCACCAAGGATTTCAAGCATCTCAAGCATAATATTTACATCTTCAATTTGAGGTACATTGCGTAAAGTTATTTTACTGTCAGCAAGAATTGAGGCAGCTATAAGTTTTAACGCGGAATTCTTGGCACCACTGATCTTAACTTTTCCGGACAGCTTTTTACCACCATTTATTATAAATCTTTCCATAAGAGATTTTTTATCCTGCATAAATAATACTTACCAAGACTAATAAAACGTAAGGGATATTATAACAAATTAAGGTGAATTAAAAAATAATTGTTATTTTGCCTTGCTTATTAAATTAACATATTTATGGTATTAATAATTGGCTCTATTATGGGATTAATAACCGATATTATTATTATCGTTGTTACATTAATAATAAATATTACCTGCAGCATTAATAATCGTAATTATTCTGGTATTAATAATAGGTTCTATTAACAAGATAGGTTTATACCTCACTTTTTGAAAAAGCAGGGTATAAAATTATTATTAATAAAAAATTCAGCCCGGCCCTGTATCAAAAACTCAGTTTTACCAGTTCTATCTCTGCTTCTTCAAGGAGTTCAGCTGCAAGTGGGTCCGGGTAATCCTCAAAATAATATACCTTTTTTATTCCACAGTTTATTATCATCTTAGCGCACATAACACAGGGTTGATTTGTGGTATAAATAATAGAATTACTTATCTGCACTCCATAATAAGAAGCCTGCAAAATTGCATTTTGCTCAGCATGGAGACCACGGCAGATTTCATGCCGCTCACCAGAAGGTATACCACGTTGCTCCCTCAAACATTTACCTATTTCAAGGCAATTTCTTACTCCTCTCGGAGCTCCATTATAACCGGTCGTAAGAATCCTTTTTTCCTTTACAATTATTGCACCAACTTTTCTCCTGAGACATGTTGACCTTGTTGCTACCTGCCTCGTAATTGATGCGAAATATTCATCCCATGTTGGACGGGTTGTTGCCATCTTGATTATATTTTATTTTTAAAATAATAGATTATACAAACTTCAGATTCTTCTTACAAACTTCAGATTCTTCTAAATATACTAAATCTAATTCTTAAAAATGCCAAGTACCGGCTAAATGTTTTTTATTTTTCAAATACAGTAAATACTTTAATCCATCATTTTAGATTAGTAATTGATTATTTTAATAAGGTCAGGGTTTAATAAGGTAAGATATCTTTAATAAACAAAAACACAATTTGGAAGAACATAATTCAGTTGAATAATGCCGGGTACAGGATACTGGCTACCGATGAAAATCTACCATTTTTCTTATATATTTCTTTTATTGATTCTTTATTGAAATACGGGCCGGTTATGAGAAATTTTAATTATAAGACGGTGTTCATTAAAAGTAAAATATTATATACTAAAAAATTATGCATTGCCTTACAGAAAATTGCCTTATGAAAAATTATATATTACTTTAACTATTTTATGGAGATAATAAAAATTAAAAATCTAAATGCGGTCACGTATACACCTGTTAAACCTCCAGATATTAATAGAATAGCCAGGTATCTATCAGATGGAAAGATATTGATTCTTCCTACTGCCACAATATATGGAATAAGCTGTAAATATGATGATAGAGCCGCAATAAAAAGAATATATGATATCAAGAAAAGAAATACAGATATTCCTTTTATTATACTTATTTCCAGTATTGATGATTTAAAAATTTTTACAGCAAAAATTAATAAGACTGCTGAAAATATAATAAATAGATTCTGGAATATTGATAACCCTCAATCTCTTACTCTGGTTTTTGATAAGAAAAAATCGCTTAATAATTTCTTTACCGGCGGTATGGATACAGTTGCAGTAAGGCTGGCTGAACTTAAATTTTTAAGAGACATAATAAATATCTGTGGTCCTATTATATCAACAAGCGCTACTGTTTCCGGAGAAAAAACATTCCCAAAAAAAGTTAGTGAAATACCATCTGCAATCAGAAAGCAGGTTGATCTGATAGTAGAGTGCACATCCAGCCTGCCCGGAGGAGAGTCAACTATTATCAGCGTTGAAAAGGATATTCCTGTTCTCATAAGAGAAGGAAAGGTAAAATTTAAAGATATTTTATAAATTTTTAATTGCACATAAGCAGTTTTTAAAATATTATTAAATTTAATTTAATTTATAATGGACTTTGAAATAATGGAGGATAAATCTATGAATATTGTTATAACCTCAGACCATGCAGGCTTTAATTATAAATCAAGCTTGATTAAAATTTTAAAGTCAATGGGGCATAATATTATAGATGCAGGTACCGATAGTAATGAAAGTGTTGATTACCCTGATTTCGCAGAAAAGGCTTCTAACTATATAACCAGTGGGGAAGCAGATATAGGAGTATTTATATGTGGCTCCGGTATCGGTATGAGTATAGCAGCAAATAAAATAAAGGGGATACGGGCTGCTGTTTGCTGGAGTACTGAAAGTGCAAAAGTTGCAAGAGACCATAATTGTGCAAATGTATTATGCATGGGAGAGAGATTTTTATTGTTAAATGAATGTATACAGATAGCCAGGGTATTTATAAACACTCCTCCAGGTACTGAAGAGCGTCATCTTAGAAGAGTCAATAAAATAACTAAAATTGAAGAAAGGAATTTTATCTGTAATGATTAACTCAAAAAAACATGAAAACCACACTTTAAATACAGAGGAAGATATTGAGATTAAAGAAATCATAAAAAAAGAAATAGAAAGGCAAAAAAGTCAGATTATTCTTATAGCTTCTGAGAATTTCACTTCACGCGAAGTTATTAGAACAATGGGCTCACCGCTTACCAATAAATATGCAGAAGGTTATCCGGGACAGAGATATTATGCAGGTTGTGAAAATGTTGATGAGGCTGAACAGCTGGCAATGGACAGAGCAAATAAGCTTTTTGGTTCTGAATATTGCAATGTGCAGCCTCACAGTGGTGTAAGCGCAAATCTTGCTGTTTTTCTGGGTGTTCTTAATTGTGGAGATAAAATCCTCAGCATGAATTTAAGAGATGGGGGGCATCTTTCACACGGTCACAAGCAAAACCTGAGTGGTAGATATTATGATGTACATACATATACAGTAAATCCCGAAACAGAAATGCTTGATTATGAAAATATTCAAAAAATTGCCAGGGAAGTTCGGCCAAAACTTATTATTGCAGGAGCAAGCTCTTATTCCCGGATAATTGATTTTGACAGATTCAGAGAGATTGCTGATGAAGTAAGTGCATTTTTTATGGCTGACACAGCACACATTGCCGGACTTATGGTAAGTGGTTATCACCCAACTTCTATTGGAGTGGCAGATTTTACAACAGCAACTACCCATAAAACTTTAAGGGGACCCAGAGGTGGTCTTATCTTTGCCGATAAAAAATATGCCGATCTTATCGATAGGTCAGTTTTCCCGGGTGTTCAGGGTGGTCCTCTCATGCATGTAATTGCAGCAAAAGCAGTGGCTTTTAAAGAAGCTCTGCAGGACTCTTTTAAAGATTACAGCAGGCGTATAATAGAAAATTCAAAGGCACTGTGTGAATACATGAAAAATGATGGTTTCAGAATCGTATCAGGTGGAACAGATAACCATCTGTTTCTAATAGATCTGACCAGTAAAAATTTAACAGGTTCTGAAGCAGTAGATGCATTAACTTCTGTTGGAATTATAGTTAATAAAAATGTAATACCTTTTGATAAGCTAAGACCGACAATAGCCAGTGGTATAAGAATAGGTACACCCGCAGTTACCACACAGGGAATGGGAGAAGAAGAAATGTATAAAATTGGCGAGCTGATTTCATCTACCCTTAAAAACAGGAATAATAACACAATTCTTAAAGAAATAGCTAAAAAAGTAAGAAACCTTGCAGGAGATTTTCCGGTTTATACGAAAGACTGAAAGTTCAACGATTTCTTATAATCTCTTTAACTCTCATAAGCCTTACCATGTTTGAGCGTTCGTTTTCATCAAGCTTCATAGTTATGAACTTTATAGTCTCTACTATGTCAGGTATTAATTTATATTCCAGAGCATTTACCCTTCTTCTTGTTTCTTCAATTTCCATTGCCAGAAGCTGTAACATTTTCTCCCTTTCAGCAAGCCTGAGAAGGTTCCCCAGAAACTTTTCAAAACTTTTAAGAGCAATGTCCATTTCACCTGATGTATTCACATAGCCATATGGAATAATATCTCCGCTTATTTCCATTGTGTATTCGGGAACATAAACACTCATAATATTTCTTTTCCTGACAGAAACTGACACATTTTTTGAAGACATCAGCAGTTCCTGTTCTGTCTGATGTGAACCTGCTGAAGCTCTTGCCAGCATAAATCTTTCAACTATAGATTGAAATTCTTTTTCTATCGAAAAACGAAGTTCCCTGACTTCCTCAATTATTCCAAGCCACTGCCTCATAAGCTCATCTCTTTTATCTTTAAGAAGCTTATGCCCTCTACGAGCAAGGGTAAGCCTTTTCCTCAATCTGGTGAGCTCCATTCTTGTAGGATTTACATCTAAAAGCATTAGCTAACCTTACTGTCTTCTTCTTTTTTGAATTTTTTAAGATACTTATCCAGAAATTCAACTCTTATTCTTTTTAGTTCTCCTCTCGGAAGCACGCTTAAGAGCTTCCACCCTAAATTAAGTGTCTGGTCTATCGTTCTGTTCTCATTTTCATCCTGGGAAACATACTCTTCTTCAAATTCTCCAGCAAATCGCAGATACAGCTTATCCATATCAGTCAATGCTGCTTCTCCCAGAATTACTGCCAGTTCTTCTACCTCTTTACCCCTCGCATATGCTGCATACAGCTGATTAAACAAATCTGCATGGTCTTCTCTCGTTTTTCCCTGTCCTATACCTTTATCTTTAAGCCTGGAAAGCGATGGGAGCACATCAATCGGGGGAGAAATCTTTTTCTTGTAAAGTGACCTCGACAATATAATCTGACCTTCTGTTATATATCCTGTAAGATCGGGGATTGGATGAGTTTTATCATCTTCAGGCATTGTAAGTATAGGAATCAGTGTTATTGAACCTTTCTTTTTTCTGATTCTCCCTGCCCTTTCATAAATAGTTGAAAGGTCAGTATATAAATACCCCGGGTAACCTCTTCTTCCAGGAATCTCTTTTCTTGCAGCTGAAACCTCCTTTAATGCTTCACAATAATTGGTCATGTCAGTTAGTATCACCAGCACATGCATATCTTTTTTAAAAGCAAGATATTCAGCAATAGTAAGGCCTACTCTCGGTGAAGCAATCCTTTCAATTGCCGGGTCATCAGCAAGATTTAATACAAGGACTGCTCTGCTTATTGCACCGGTTTTTCTGAAATCATTTATAAAATATTCAGATTCTTCAAACGTAATTCCAATTGCAACAAAAACTACAGCGAATTCCTCCTTATCTGTAAGAACCGTAGATTGTCTTGCTATCTGGGCAGCAAGCCGGTTATGTGGCAGGCCGGAACCTGAAAATACCGGTAGCTTCTGCCCTCTTACAAGTGTATTCAGACCGTCTATTGAAGATATGCCTGTCTGAATGAATTCATTGGGATAATCTCTTGCATATGGATTTATAGGTGCCCCATTTATATCCCTGCTTTCTTCAGGGATAATTATATCCTTTTTAGTTTTAGGTTTTCCGAGGCCTGTGAAAGCTTTACCAAGTATATCATCGGAAAGATAAATATGAGTCCCTCTCCCTAAAAATCGTACCCTGGTATTTTGAGAATCTATTCCGGATGTTCCTTCAAATACCTGTATAAGAGCATTGTCTCCCTCAACTTCAAGCACTCTACCATTTCTTATGCTTCCGTCACTGAGTTTTATATTGACCATTTCCTCATATTTAACACCCTCTACACCTTCCACAAGGAGAAGAGGTCCGGAAATGCTTTTAATGCTGCGGTATTCTTTTAACATTTTTACTCCTCTGTTATAGAAGATAATTCTTTATCTATATCTTCTTTTATCCTGTCAATTTCATCTATATCTGTATCTTTTATATATTTCATTCTGGCTATTTTATCTTTAACCTTCATATTTTCAATGTCTCTAATATCAACATTCATTTTCAAATACCTCTCGGCCTGATTATAGAAATATATTATTACACTCATCATCTTATATTGTTTCTCCACTGAAGAATATGTATCTACCTCATGATAGGCAATCTGATGCAGAAAGTCTTCCCTTATCATTCTTGCTGTAAGGAGAATCAGCCTGTCCTGGCCTGAGAGTGCATCTATTCCCACCAGTCGCACAATTTCTTCCAGCTCAGATTCTTTTTCAAGAATTTTCATAGCTTCTGCGCGCAGATCAAAATAATCTTCATGAATTTTTTCGGTAATATAGTCTCTTATATTTTCAACATAAAGAGAATAGGAATTCAGCCATGATATTGCCGGAAATTGTCGGCTGTACGCAAGGTGAGCCTCGAGAGACCAGAAGACTTTCACTACCCGCAGCGT
>JAQVEM010000054.1 GCA_028697935.1 Actinomycetota bacterium | reverse complement strand
CTGGGCCGTATCTCAGTCCCAGTGTGGCCGGTCACCCTCTCAGGCCGGCTACCCATCATTGCCTTGGTAAGCCATTACCTTACCAACAAGCTAATAGGACGCAGGCTCATCTTAAAGCGGAGGCCTTACGGCTACCTTTTTTATATTAATCATAAGACCAATATAAAACATCCAGTATTAGCCTTCCTTTCGAAAGGTTATCCCAGTCTTTAAGGTAGATTACCTACGTGTTACTCACCCGTTCGCCACTGACTTTGCAAAAGTGTTGCCACTTTCACATTGTCCGTTCGACTTGCATGTATTAAGCACACCGTTAGCGTTAATCCTGAGCCAGGATCAAACTCTCAAGTAAAACTAATTATTATTGATTCGCTCAAAGAAACTTACACTATTTAGTTCTCAAAGAACATAAGATTGACCTGCAGAAAAATAACACACAAGAGTTTATTTGTCAATAAAAATTAAACAGAAGTTTTCAAATGGATTAAACCTACTCTGTAGCCTTTTCTGGCAACTTTTATTTAGCGTAGTAGATTATATCATTAAGCTAATATAAGTCAATAGCACAAATTACTTTTTGTTGTTATTTAGTGGCATTATCACTCTCAAGTTATTCTCTCTATTATTATATTTATAATATGCATATCAAGTTTTTAATTTTTCTTTTTAACAACTTCAATATCAAGCATCTCTTTTACTTTTTTTTCAATCTCATCCATTATTTCTGTATTCTGTGATAGAAACACTTTTGCATTTTCTCTGCCCTGACCAATTCGTTCACCCTTATATGAATACCATGACCCACTTTTTTCTATAATCCCCAGCTCTGTTCCAACATCAATTATGCTTCCCTCTTTTGATATACCCTTGCCGTACATTATATCAAATTCCGCACTCTTAAATGGAGGAGCAACTTTGTTTTTTACTACTTTTGCACGTACCCTGTTGCCAACCACCTCGGTACCACTTTTAATATTATCAATTTTCCTGATATCTATTCTAATTGATGAATAAAATTTCAACGCCCTACCACCCGGAGTTACTTCCGGGTTACCAAACATAACCCCTATTTTTTCCCTGAGCTGATTAATAAAAACCACTGAGGTTTTTGTTTTATTTATAACTCCTGTTATTTTCCTCAAAGCCTGGGACATCAGTCTTGCCTGAAGTCCTACATAAGTATCACCTATCTCACCCTCTAATTCAGCTCTCGGGACAAGGGCTGCAACAGAATCAATTACTATAACATCCAGCGCACCACTTTTTAATAATATTTCACATATATCCAGAGCCTGTTCCCCGTTATCAGGCTGGGATAATAGTAGCTCTTCAATATTAACACCAAGGTTCCTGGCATAGCCTGGATCAAGCGCATGCTCCGCATCAATAAAAGCCGCTATTCCCCCTTCTTTCTGAGCATTGGCAATAATATGTAGAGCAAGGGTTGTTTTTCCAGAAGCCTCCGGTCCAAATATTTCAGTTACCCTTCCCCTTGGTATTCCTCCAATTCCGAGTGCTATATCAAGTTCCAGTGAGTTTGTCGATATATGTCCTATATCCTGCAGAAGTTTTTTTTCACCTAATTTCATAATCGCACCATTACCATATTGCCTTTCAATCTGGGATACTGTATTCTCTATAATTTTTTCTCGCTCCATATTAAACCTCCAGGTAGTATTATCCTTAAAAAAAATTTAAATAATAAAATAACAATATATTGTGCTTTTGCACATTGGCTTATTATAACATAATAAAAATAAATTTTAAATCTATTTTGCAATTCTTTAAATATTTAAAGCATTTAAAAGAATCGACCTATTACACTCTTACTTCAAACTAAACCTATCAAGAATAGTGTATCTTGCGCCTTCAGGCCTGAGCTGACTTTCAAATAATGTAAGATTTTTACAATTTAAAACAGCGTTTATCTTTTTTTCACAACTGGCTATTAACTCATTTATATTCTCTCTATTCTTCATTCTTACAATAGTTACATGTGGGGAAAATTTCTTTTTTTCTCTTTTTATCTTAATCTTCGAAAGATTATCCTCAAGTTCATTATAAATTTTACATATTTGCTCCCCTCCACTATCAACTTCGAGGAAAACAATTCTTGCATTTCGGGGATCAGGAAAAGCATTTACCGCTCCACTTATTTTATAATTAAATTTTTCAAACTGATCAGCGGCTGCTTTTATTGCTTCTTTTATTTTCTCAATTTTATTAATTTCTGTATCACCCAGAAATTTTAAAGTTAAATGAATATTTGAAGCCGCAACCACTCTCGCATATTTATTATTCTCAAACATATTTATTGCTAATTTATATATACTGCATCTTATGTCTTCCGGCAATTCTATAGCTACAAATAATCTCTTTTTTAATTTATTCTCATTAATATTCACTATATCACACTACATTAACTTTCTTTAAGGTACATTTCATTTATTGTTATCCTTAATTCATTCAATATAAATTGCGCAACCCTGAATTTAATTTCACATCTATTACCATTGAATATCCTTTTATACGTTTTTTTATACTTTTCCGGTCCCACGATACAACAATAAACAAGACCAACTTTTTTGTCTCTTGCTTCTGGCCCGGCATAACCGGTAACGCTTACCGAATAATCTGAATTAAAAATATCTTTAGCGTTCTCTGCCATTTCAATACATACTTTACGGTTCACTGCTCCAAATTTTTCAAGTATAGTTCTATCAACATTTAATAATTTTATTTTTGAGAAATCTGAGTACGATACTATACCACCCAAAAAAAATTCTGAACTCCCGGGCGTATCTGTTATTATACTGCTAATAAGTCCGCCTGTTATTGACTCGGCAGTACTTATAGTTAACTTATTGCCGGTCTCCTCGCTAACCTTTTTAATTACTTCTTTCAGACTATCGGAAATTATACTATCATCTTTTCCGTAAAAATAATTTCCAAGTTTTTTTACAATTTTATCTTCAATCTTCTTTAAATTCCTGTCAGCTTCTACTGCATCTCTACCTTTTGCCAGTAGTATTATTTTTATCAAACCCGGATTTGCAATAATACCAACTTCTACATTAACTTTTCTGGCTTCGACCATAATCTTTTTTATTTTTTCCTCTATCTCTGTTTCGCTAATATCTGTGGTAAGAAGTTTTGATTTCCTTAATATTAATCCATTTCTCCTCCGGCCTTCTTCCTCCATTCTCCTCTTCAGAAATGGCACAATGTTTTCTTCAAACATGCTTTTCATTTCTTTTGGAACACCTGGTATGCAGAATAATACCTTCTCGCTATCCAGTATTATTCTGAACCCGGAAGCACTGCCTATTTTTGGTTCAATTGGAGAAGAACCTTCGGGAATATAGGATTGCCTGAGCAATCTTTCTGTAATATTTTTATCTTTGACTCTCTTTTTGAATTTCAGACTTGATTTATCAAGCTTCTCATCTCTTATAAGTCTTTTTTTTAATACTTCCGAAACTGCATTTCTTGTAATATCATCGTCTGTGGGGCCGAGCCCACCATTTATTATTATTATATCACTGTACTTTAATCCCTGTTCTACAACATTCATAATTTCTGCAGTACTATCTCCTACAGTAAACATATATTTACACTCGAGACCAATATCGGCAAGCCGCTCAGCAATATATCTTGAATTTTCATTTAGAATAAGGCCAAGAGTTAATTCAGTACCTATACTTATTATTGAACAATCCATAACCAGCTTTAAATATAATTTTATATTTTATATGATTTTAATTACTTCTATTCTCCGAGTAGTTTGTTCAGATCTTCTTTTGAGATTAATACCTCTCTCGGTTTACTTCCATCATAACCGCTGACCATTCCTCTGTCTTCCATCTGGTCTATAATTCTTGCTGCTCTAGAGTATCCTATTCTTAATCTTCTCTGCAGTAACGAAGCTGACGCATGCCCAAAATCCACAACTACTCTTAAAGCTTCGTAGAACAGTTCGTCCTCATTTTCTGCTTTAACCTCGTCGTCACTCATCTTTCTGGATATTTCCATGCTATAATCAGGGTTGCTCATGTTTCTAATATAACCTGTTATCATTTCTATTTCATTGGATGTTACAAATGAACCCTGGACTCTTTCGGGCCTGTTAGAGTAATAGGGCAGATAAAGCATATCACCTTTACCTACCAGTTTTTCAGCTCCAGCGCAATCAAGGATTACACGGGAATCCACATTGGATGTAACCATGAATGCTATTCTTGATGGGATATTTGCTTTTATTAATCCTGTTATTACATTCACAGAAGGTCTCTGTGTAGATATTAAAAGGTGGATACCTACTGCCCGTCCCATTTGAGCAATTCTGCATATACTGTCTTCTACTTCTGAAGCCGATAACATCATTAAATCTGCAAGCTCATCAATAATTACAAGAATATATGGTAGAGGTTTAAAACTTTCGTTCTCTATTGCGCTTCTTTTTGCTTCAAAATTATACATTTCAATGGACTTAAAATTTTTCTTAACCAGTATTGTAAATCTATTCTCCATTTCTTCTACCACCCATGAAAGTGCTGATGATGCCTTTTTGGGATTAATTACTACCGGTGACAGTAAGTGGGGAATTCCATTGTATATACTGAGTTCTACCATTTTCGGGTCTATCATAACAAATTTAACATCAGATGGTTTTACTTTCATTAAAAGAGAAATAATAATACTGTTAAGACAGGAACTTTTTCCCGAGTTAGTGGCTCCCGCTATTAATACATGTGGCATTTTAGCTATATCCATATAAACGATATTTCCAGACAGGTTTTTCCCCAGTGGTACATTTAATAAGTTATCCATAAGATTTCTATCGTCACCTGAAAAGATATCCCCAAGAGTGACTATGCTTCTTACAGTATTTGGTACTTCAATGCCTATGGCAGATTTACCCGGTATGGGAGCCAGTATTCTGATATCGGGAGAGCCGAGAGCAACACAGAAATCATCCTCAAGACTTAGTAATCTCTGAACTTTTACACCCGGTAAAAGTTTTAATTCATAAAGTGTTACTGTCGGTCCGCTTACTACCCGCTCTATTCTTGCATCCACATTAAAATCACTTAATAATCTCTGTAATGTATGAACCCTTTCTTTTACACTTTCTTTATATAGATTTGATTGTATGTTTTTAGACTTTTTTAATAAATTAATTGGCGGAAGCCTGTAATTATTTTCAGTCTCACTACTTTTCACTACGGGTATTTTTAACTGACCTTTTAACTGCCCTTCTTCTAAAAACTCATCTACAGCACCTGCCATATTGTGTTTTCTTATATATTTATTCGATACTTCACTTTTATCTTTTGAACCTTTCGCAGTATTGTCAATAATTTCAATTTCTCTAAAATCTTCTTTTTTTTCACTATCATATAGTTTATCTTTATTTATTGCTATCCTGTCCAGTGTTTTCCCTTCTCCTGGAAAACTTTTCTCTTTTAATGATACCGCTCTGGATTTTACTTTTAAATTTTTAAAAAAACTAATTACTTTTTTACCTGCTTCTATAAGAGAAATTTTTGTTATTATCAGTAACGATATAATTATCAAAACTACCAGCACAGCCATGGCTCCTGCACTACTGAAAAGCCTTGACAGCCCATAAAAAATCCAGGCTCCTGTAATACCTCCTCTTGCCTTTATTAAAACCTCATCAAAAATATTTACATACTTCAGGTTGTTACTGATAATACCTAAAATTGATAAAAAAAGAAGTAAAAATCCCCAGCCAAAACTTGAGGACAGAGAGCGAATCCTTTCAAAGAAAAAACTAAAACCCCATATTGCGAGTAGAAACGGTATTAAATACTTGCCGGCTCCAAAAATATAGGATAAAAAATTATTTATCTTCTCATTTACCACACCGTAATCAGATAAACTGAATACACTGATAAACAATAGAACTGCTAGTGTTATTATAAGTACTCCATATACTTCAGATCTTCTTTTAACATAGCTTTTCTTTTTTTCTGCAGTACCTGATTTATTTTTTTTCCCACTTTTTACTGTTTTTTTCCTTTTATTCTTACCAGCCGTCATTTTTTAAAATTTTAAATTTTTATTTCATTCCAGATTTATTCTTATAAAGATTAAAGACTTACGATTTTTGTTATTATTATAGGTCTTATTCCTGTTTTTTTAAAAATAAATTTACTTACCATGTCATTAACAATATTCTCAATCATATTTTTATCCATAATATTTTCAGAGAAACAGGTTTTTATAGTGCCCTCTATAACATTCTTTATCTTTTCAATAATCTCCTTTAAATCCTTAATATATATAACTCCCTTCATGACAAAATCAGGTTCTTGTAAGATTACTTTTTTAGTAAAATCAACACCAACAACTATAAATATAATACCATTTCCCGATAATATTCTCCTATCTTTAAGAACCATATCTTCTATATTTCCCATACCAATACCATCAATATAAATAGTCTGTGGATTTAAATTTCCAGTAATCCTGCACTGATTTACATTCATCTTAATTATATCTCCATCTTCTGCAATTATAATATTGTCTTCACTTATTCCTATTGATTTAGCTATTCGTGCATTCTGTATCTTGTGTTTATTTTCTCCATGAACCGGTATAAAATATCTCGGGCTGGCAAGACTTATCATAATCTTTATTTCCTCACTTGCAGCATGGCCTGATACGTGAACGCCCGCAATAGATTCATAAAATACATCTGCACCCTGTCTTATTAGCCTGTTAATAGTATTTGATATAGCCCTTTCGTTTCCGGGAACAGGAGAAGCAGATATTATCACCATATCGCCTTTCATAATACTTACTCTTTTATGTTCACCCAGTGCCATCCGGTTTAATGCCGAAAGTGGCTCTCCCTGACTGCCTGTAGCAAGTATCACTATTTCTTTTAAAGGATAATCATCTATTCTGGTTATCGGAATTATTATATCCTCAGGAATTTTCAGGTAACCAAGCTCTGAAGAGACCCTGATTGTTTTTAAAATTGATTTTCCGGAAATAGCAACTTTTCTGCCAGACTTTCTTGCAACATCAAGTACCTGTTGTATTCTATGTATGTGTGATGAAAAAGTAGCAACAATAATTCTCTTTGGCGCTTCCTCAAATTTATCATGAAGGGTTTTCCCCACATCTTTTTCTGGAAGAGTATAACCAGCTTCTTCAGCATTGGTACTGTCACATAAAAGCGCAAGGACTCCTTTACTACCTGCTTCTGCAATTTTTGAAAACTGGGTTACTTTTTTATCAATTGGTGTAAGATCAAATTTAAAATCTCCGGTATGAAGAACTGTTCCAACGTCTGTCTTTATAATCAATCCAATGCCATCCGGTATACTGTGGTTGACTCTAAAAAAATCTATGTGAAATGGTCCTATATTCAGAGGTTTATCAGGGTCTATCTCATTATATTTTATTTTCATTCCGATACCCGAATTATTCAGTCCGGCTTTTATCAGCCCTATTGTAAGCTTTGTTGCAAATATAGGTACATTTATTTCCTTGAATAGAAAGGGAATACCGCCAATATGGTCCTCATGACCATGTGTAACAATTAATGCTTCTACTTTCTCTTTATTTTTTTTAATATATGAAAAATCGGGTATTATAAAATCAACGCCTGGCATATCATCATCGGGAAACATTAAACCACAATCAACAATAATAATACGGTTATCCTTTTCAAAAACCATCATATTCTTACCAACACCGTTTAATCCTCCAAGCGGTATTAATTTTAAATTAGTTTTCTTTACCATAGCTTATTATTCACAAAGCTTCTCCTTCTGCTTTTTAAATTATTCCTTAAACTATTTTATGTTTTTTTAAAATCTCCTTAAATATATCAAGTTCTTTTTCTTCCATACCACATAATGGTAGCCTGCATGGCCCCACATTTATACCTGCCATGTTTAGAGCTTCTTTAATAGGTACTGGATTCGGAGCTATAAATATACCATAAAAAATATCAAGCATTTCAAGATGAATTTTAGCTGCATGAGCATAATCACCATTTTTAAAAGAGGATATCATCTGTTTTATCTCGCCACAAATAAGATGTGAGGCCACACTTATTACCCCATAGCCACCAAGTGATAGTACAGGTAGAGTATCACCATCATTACCGCTGTAAACAATAAAACCAGTTTTGCTATCCCTGATTATTTCTGAAATTTGCCTCATATCACCACTGGCTTCTTTTATACCACAAATATTATCAATTTTTGAAAGTTCAACACAGGTTTTTGAACTTATATTGGATACTGTTCTTGACGGAACATTATAAATGATTATCGGAATATTTACTTTAGATGCAATGGCCTCAAAATGTCTGTAAATACCCTGCTGTGAAGGTTTATTGTAATAAGGTGTAACAACCAGAAGGCAATCCACCCCTATTTTCTCAGCTTCTTTTGATAGTTCTATAGAATGTTTTGTATCATTTGAACCAGTCCCTGCAATAATTTTAACTTTATCCCCGAAATTATTCTTTGCAAATCTGAACAATTCCAGTTTTTCTTCATCGCTAAGCGTTGAACATTCTCCAGTAGAACCAGCCAGTAATATTCCATCAGTTCCCTGATTTACAAGATAATCCATTAATTTACTGCAGGACTCAAAATCCACATTATAATTTTTATCAAAAGGTGTAACCATTGCTGTAATTACTTCACCCATATCCGGCATAATATTGACCTCCTTTTATAAATATTCAGTTAAAAATCTATCAACTTATCCAGACCAAAAGTATAATTTTGAATTTTATCTATATTCTTTATAGCGAGAATAACACCAGGGTAAAATGCTGACCTGTCAAGACTATCATGCCTTATTGATAATGTCTGTCCCCTGGTTCCAAAAATTATATTCTGGTGAGCCAGAAGTCCTGGCAACCTTACACTGTGTATATGAATACCGTCTTTAAATCCACCACGGCTACCTTCAATAATTTCATTTTCACCTTCTTCAAGACGAGATTCATTGAATTTTTTGCACTGACTTATCTCTTCAACCGAATACAGAGAAGTTCCTGAAGGAGCATCCTTTTTTTTATCATGGTGCATTTCTATTATTTCACAATTATCAAAATATTTTGATATCATTTTAGAAATTTTTATCATAATCACAGCAC
>JAQVEM010000053.1 GCA_028697935.1 Actinomycetota bacterium | reverse complement strand
CCATCCCATCTGCCCATACTTCCCAACCGAGGCCCGCAGCTCCTATAGTCGGGGATTGCCAGTCATCTTCAACAAAACGTATATCATGCAGCTTTAAATTAATTCCAAGACTTTCAAGAGAGCCAAGATAAAGATCTATTACATTATCAGGTGAAGGTTTAAGAAGAACCTGAAACTGATAGTAAAACTGGGTTCTGAAAGGATTCTCTCCATATCTGCCATCGGTTGGTCTTCTACTCGGCTCAACGTAGGCAACATTCCAGGGTTCAGGCCCAAGACATCTAAGAAAAGTATCGGGATTAAACGTCCCTGCACCTTTTTCAAGATCAAGAGGCTGCTTAATAACGCAATTATTTTTCGCCCAGTATTTTTGAAGGTTAAAAATAATATCCTGAAAATTCATAGTTCATTATTTTAATAACATTAATTTTAATAGTCAATCAAAGCACCATCATAAAATCGCTATTTTAAGGTTCCAGCATCAATCAAAGCAATCGGAATAAGCCGGTATAATGCCGGCCCTTATCAAAAATAACAACATCCTTAATGCAATCCTGTGTTATATTCCCAATTTTTTTAAATAATTAAAACTATTTATATCACATTCTGTGTGATAAAGTATATAATCTTCAATCAGCCTGTATACTTTTTTAAGGGTGAAGGCATTTACTTCAATATCCCTGAAATCTTCAATTTTTAGATTAAATAAATCATACAAAAATCTGTAATCCGAAACATTCAAAATTTCCTTTACAGGTAGTGAATCTGCACAGTTATCACATAAAACTCCTCCATACTTTACTGAAAAATAAATCCTGTTTTCAGTAAAAGAGTATAGATTTTCTAATTGCTTATTACATTTACTGCAGTTTTTAAGCAAGGGCATTAAGCCTATAATTCTTAAAAACTTAATCTCAAAAAAACACATAATTATTTTGAGTGCCTGGATATCTTCCTGCGCAGTGTTATTTATTTCATTAAAACAGACATAAATTAATTTAAATAAAAGAGGAGATGAGTCTCCACCGGGAACCTGGGTTCTCAGAACAATTTTGCTTATTATTTCACAGAATACGAATTTATAAAAATCAGAAGTAATATTTTTAAAGCTCTTTAATATTTCTGCCTGGGTTATTATGTCAAGGTTTTTTCCTTTTGTTACTTCCAGCTCAACCAGATTAAAGAGTTCCAGCCTACCACCAAACTTACTGTGTATTTTCCTGGCCCCTTTGGCCACTGCACTTATAACATCTCCTGCGGCCGAATACATCCTGACTATTTTATCTGACTCTCCAAGTTTATATGTTTTTAGAATAATAGCCTTTGCTTTATAAGATGTCATTTTACTTTTTCATCTGTAAGAGATACCTTTTTATATGATAAGAAGCATCTTTTTATTTATTGGAAAAACCATCTTCCTATCAGAATAACTTTTTTACCTCCACCAGAAACACATTCTTGTTTACTGGAGAAAATTTTTTATATCACAGAGATGTTTTTCTATATTTTTTCTATACTTATAAAAGACAGTTTTTTATTTATCAAAAATAGCACTGTATTCTTTTATTATATTAACACCACTACTGGTCCCCAGTCTGGTTGCGCCTGCATCTATTAATGCCTGTGCATCACTAAATGTTCTTATCCCACCGGATGCTTTAACTCCTATATTCCTTGTGACCACTTCTCTAATTAATCTTATGTCATCAAGCTCAACACCTCTCACCCCAAATCCGGTAGATGTTTTCACAAAATCTGCACCGGACTCTTCAATAATGGAGCAAACCTCTTTAATTTCATCCCTGTTTAAGGATGCAGTTTCTATTATGACCTTAATGTTAATATGTTTGTTATATTCAGCTATCTGTTCACGTCTGATGACATTTACAACTATTTTAATTTCTCGCTCTACGTAATCATAGTTGCCACTTTTGACTGCTCCAAGATTTAAGACCATATCAAGCTCATCTGCACCATTTCTTACATTATTTCTGGCCTCAAATACTTTTGTTTCTATAGTATTTGCCCCCAGGGGGTAGCCTACTACGGAACAGACTTTTACATCACTGTCAGCAAGTATCTTTTTTGCCAGCGTAACATAACATGGATTAATACATACTGCAGCAAAATGATATTTCCTGGCACTAATGCATAGTTGTTCTATATCTTTCGACGTTGCAACAGGACTGAGCAGTGTCTGGTCAATAGTTTTTGCTAATTGTTCCTTCGTTAACGTATTTACCACCAGCCTTTCATCTATAAATTTTAATAAATTATATAAATTAAATAACTCTGGTTTTATATTCTTTTATGGTCTCGCAGTGCTACGTTTACTATGTCTGGTTTTGTGCACTGGAACCCGCAATTATTTTCGGATTTAAAATTTACCAATTACATCCGCCCTGACTTTTCTATACTTATTTTTACCTGCTATTTATTTATTACAGATAAATTCTATCTGGATTAACTGCAGCATTTTAACTGCGGTATTAGCTACAGCTTTAATCGGTCACAATTTTAATATCATTAAATCCCTATCCACTCCTCTTCCATATTCATTTTTTCTGAGTCCCGTTCTTTCAAAGCCACACTTACTATAAAGATTAATTGCAGTTTTATTTGCAGGGTCAACAGTTAATTCGATTATTTTAATATTATCATCTTTTAAAGTATTAATTGCATTCTGCATAAGCTTTTTTCCAATGCCTTTATTTCTGTATTTCTTTTCTATATAAAAAGAATGAATAAATGCAGTATTTTCTTCCCTCAAACTTTTTATAATCTCACAAACTCCGATAATTTCGGTATCATCACTATTATTCACAATGCTTTCTTCCATATCATTTTCTGTTATAGCGCTTTTGTTTATTCCGTTATCACTTCTGGTTAGCTCTCTGTACCTTTTTGCTACAATAAGTTTACCATACCTTATTATTACCGGTATAACCCACTCATTTACTGAAGCATCTTCCCCAAGATTTCTTTTTTCAAGTTCTACAATCTTTTCAACCAGATCACAATCAACATTTCTTACTTCCTTAATAATGATATCATCCATACTAATTATTAATATTTATAAAAAAAATAAAAAAAAATATACACTCTATTCTAATTTTACATTACCTGTCAATAGCCTAATTCTAAATGAATTCCCGGAGGATACACAATCAAGTTCCAAATAATCCCGGGAAGGGGAGAGGGATATGTAGAAGTGAAATATAAATAGATTGTTTAATAAAATTTACTTTAAATATTAAAGTAAAAGAATACTATATTATAATCTTATAGGCCAAAAGCGCTTCTTACATCCGACAGTATGCTGTTCTGTATTGCCTCCATAGTGATTCTATCTTCTTCATTTTCATGGTCATAATTATATATATGGAGAATACCATGTATTATTAGCATTATTATTTCCAGAAGAAGGTTCCAATCACTGCTCTGAACAGCAACATTTGAATATGCAACTTCCGGACAGATAAAAATCTCACCCACTGTTACAGGACATGAAATTTCTTCAGGAATTACAGGTTCATCATCAGAAGCATAAGAAAAAGATAACACATCTGTTTCCCTGTCCACATTTCTGTATTTTTTATTTAATTCCCTTATATCATTGCTGTCCAGAAAAATTATATTTAACTGTTTTTTTTTATCTTTATCAAACTTATTAGAAATATATTCAGAAACTCTTTTTATCAAATCAAGATCCAGCTCTACTTTTTTCTGGTTATTTATTATTTCTACTTTCACATTGCCTCTGTTTTTGTTTTTAGTTTGCTTTTTTCTTTCGTCTCAATATCATCATATGGAATTCGCGAGTGATATATAGATATTAAACCCTCAATCAGAGTATCCCTTATAGTATTAATTTCTTTTAAGGTTATATTGGCCTCATCTAATTGTCCATCTTTTATCTTATCTTCAAAAATATCTCTCACCATTTGCTCGATCTTTTTAGGGTTCACTTTCTCAATTGACCTTACTGCAGCCTCTGTAGCATCAGCGAGCATTAGAATAGCTGCTTCTTTGCTCTGTGGTTTTTTGGCCGGGTAACGGAAGTGCTCTTTCAGACCATCTGTAATGCCATTTCCATTGTAAGAAAGTTCTCTATCTTTTTGTTTTTTATAGAAATATGTAATTATTGAATTTCCATGATGCTGTGAAATAATATCCATAATTTTCTTCGGAATCTTATTTTTTTCTGCCAGTTCCAATCCATCCTTTATGTGATTGGATATTATATGCCTGCTCATTGAAGGATTTAAATGGTCATGGACATTTTCAATTTCAGATTGATTTTCATAAAAATATTCAGGTCTTTTTACTTTCCCGATATCATGGTAAAGAGCTGCCACTTTAACCAGTAATGAATCAGCTCCAATGGATTTTGCTGCACTTTCAGCAAGGTGCGCTACAAGTATACTGTGATTATAAGTGCCAGGCGCTGATATAAGAAGACCCTTAAGAAGTGGATGGTCTGTATTTGAGAGCTCCAGAAGTCCTATTGGGGTTACAACATTGAAAGTAGATTCTATAAAAGGCAAAAGTCCTATTGCAATAATAGCACAGGCTATGCCATTAGCAATCCCGAGTATAGTATGGAGAGCAATTGTCTCTGGCTGACCACCAATCAAATTAATTGTTAAGAACAAAAAAGCAAGTACGAGTGAACTATAGAATCCTGCTTTCATTATAGCAGAACGCTGGGGTTCTCTTGGTACTATAAAAGTTGAAAAAATTCCTGCAAGCATATATGCTACTGTTAAACTAAAATCAAAATCAGTTGCAATACCTGCAAATATCCCGAGGCAAATTGTAAGCATCATTCCCATTCGTGAATTAAACAATATAGTGCATATTAGAGATGCAGCAATGATCGGGAATAAATAGTTCCAGAAGTTCAAATGTATTGACGAAAGAATAGTAAGAGCTTTTATAAATATTGTAAAAATTATTATAAGAAGTGAAATAATAAATAATTTTTTTGTGTTGTTAAATATATTTAAATCAAATTTATATATATAAAAACCAAATAATAAAATAGTCGCCAGTGTCATAAAAAATATGTATAAAAATTTTTTCCAGTTAAATCCTGTCTGCAGTAAACCTAACTGAGTTAATATTTTAATATCAGTTTCATCAACAATTTCGCCTTCAAATACAATTGTCTGGCCTTCAAGTATTGATACTATATGTGGAGAAGTGCTTAATCTGGCTTCCTCTCTTGCGTTTTCTGTTGCCTCAGGATCAAAAATTGCTGTGGGCTTAATATTATTTTCAAGAACACTGGTTATTATAGGTAGATGTTCTTCCTTTATACTCTCATCCTCTCTGGCAAGTTTAATAGCTTTATTCTTGGCGATATCTACCTCAGTTGGCTTTATCTCTTCCTTCATTATCTCTCTGGCTATTTCCTGGGTCTTTGCCATAAGTAAATTCAGATCATCCGGTGAAAGACTGAGAGCAAGTGAGAGAACAGAACTTGTATACTGGCCATTTAAAAGATTATTTAGATAATCAACTTTCTCTTCAAAGGTTTTATTCTCTTTTTTCTGGACTATCCCGGTTAAAAGATAAAAATACCTTATCTGGTAAAGTGCTCCTTCTTCACCATTTAATACATCTATATCATAAACATATATATCCTCTACTTCTGCCTCATTCTTGTTTCTATCTTCCTCGGTCTTTTCTACGTCTTCAAACTCAATATTTCTGGTTGCTTTAATAGTCCTGGGACTGGGTTTACCCAGCTCTATTCCTATATCAGGAGAATAACTGAACGCAAGAATCGCTGTCACTATTACAAGCGTAAATATGAATATGTATATTCTCTGAGAAATTTTGCTTCTGAATGAAAAATAGGTGTAAAGAAATTTTTTAAATTTCTTAAACCTGCCATTTTTAATTTCACCAAGTTCTTTATTTCCCCTGTTTTTTGTTGTCATGTTAATTAAATTAATTTTTTACTTTTCCTTATGATAATTTTTCTCTCTATCCTCGTAATCTTTATATGCATCAACAATTCTCTGTACAAGCTCATGTCTTACAACATCTTTAGAGGTCAGGTACACAAATTCTATTCCACTTATCCCTTTTAGAATTTTTTCTACAGTTATTAATCCTGATACTCTGTCCTGGGGCAGGTCAATCTGGGTAACATCCCCGGTTACAACTATTTTTGAACCAAATCCTAATCTCGTAAGAAACATTTTCATTTGCTCGGGAGACGTATTTTGAGCTTCGTCAAGAATAATAAAAGAATCATTCAGTGTCCTGCCTCTCATATAAGCAAGTGGTACTACTTCGATTATTCCCATATCTCTATATTGCTGGAATTTTTCAATGTCCAGCATTTCATAAAGAGCATCATAGAGAGGGCGAAGATACGGATTTACTTTGTCATATATATCTCCCGGTAAAAATCCAAGCTTTTCACCTGCTTCAACTACAGGTTTTATTAAAATAATACGTCCCACTTTGTTTTCTTTTAGTGCTTCGACTGCAAGAGCCAGTGCCAGATAGGTCTTCCCCGTCCCGGCCGGTCCTATACCGAATACTATTGTATTTTCTTTAATAGCCTCAATGTATTTCTTCTGGCCTATTGTTCGCGGTTTAATTTTCTTCCCACTGTTCACTACTATACTGCTTTTGAATACTTCATGAGGCTGCAGTCCTGATTTATCTTCCATAATTTTTATTGAATCATCTACCTTCTGGGTACTTAGCTTCTGGCCCAGATTTATCTGAAGTACCAGCTCTTCAATAAGTTCTGCAACTTCTTTAACATTTTTTCCTTTTCCTGATATTTCAAGGTCATTTCCAAGCACAAAAATTTCCACATTGTATTTTCTCTCGATCATGCGCAATAGCTCATCCCTTGTTCCAATAAGCTCTGCCATTGAATGTCCGCCTTTAAAGCCGACACTTAATTTTTGTTTTGCAATAGACAAAATACACTTCTCCCGTAAGAATTCTTTTTGTAATTATAAATATACAGGAAGTTACATTTTACAGATAGTATTATAGTAGAAAATATATAATTTTTAACCGGGCGGCCAGTTAAATTTTCGCTTTCCCATTATGTGAAAATGCAGATGATCAACACTCTGCCCGGCACCACGGCCGGTATTGGTGACTACTCTAAAACCTTCTTTATCAAGGCCCATCTCAAGCGCAACCCTGGCTATTGCCTCCATTAATTCTTTTATTATATCAGAATCCAGCTTTTCAATCTCCAGTATAGAGCTTATATGTTTCTTCGGGACAGCCAGAAGGTGCACCGGTGCCTGCGGTGATATATCCTTAAATATTAAAACATTATCATTTTCAAATACTATATTACTATTAATCTCCTTATGTATAATCTTACAAAAAAGGCAATCTTCCATTTATATTTATATCTCTCTAAATCTTTCTAATATTCCTTCTAATTTATAAATTTCTGTTTACAAAATATAAGATAAACCAGGTTATGCGTACATAAAACTATATCTTATATTTTTTATATTTCAAAAAAAATTTTATACTTCTTTAAAACAAATTCTATTCTAAAACCGGAATTATACTATATTTCAGGATTTTTACAACTTTTTCAAATTTACATGTTGTTATTTTGCAATATTATTTACAATGTATCAATTGACAAATATTCGGATTTGAAAACTATAGTAAAAAATTTATTCTTTTTTATATTCCTGACTTAAGCTTTTATACCTCTGGTTTAAAATCCCAGAAAGACCGTTTTTGTATATCGAATTAGTGGTAACCTTAACTATCTTTCCTTTTAATTCAGGAAATTTACTTTTTTCTACCATAAAATAAACTTTAATATAATTTCCGGAAGTTCCACTTATAACAATTTTATTACCTTTAGTCACAGAACTTATAATACTCCCTGTATCTTCCAGGCATACAGTTCCCGCCTCTGTACATATAGCTCCGGAACCCTGATACACAGGCTCTTCGTGTATTTGATGTATATCCTCTGTGTATAAAGCATTGCTATTTGCATGAACACTGCAGTTACTTATTTCTTCGCAGACAACGTCCAGTTCTTTTCCTGTATTATTTTCAAGATAGTTCCTTCTAAGCCTGTTACCCAGATTCCTTAAAATCACACTCCTGGAGGATTTTACATCTTCACTTACATGACCGGGCATCATATAAGCTGCTGTATGTTCTCTCGGAGAGTATTTAAAAACATGTATCTTGCTAAAAGCTACTTTCTCCACTACATCAATAGTCCCTCTAAAATCATCATCTTCTTCGCCAGGAAAACCTGCCATTACATCAGTAGTTATCGCAATATCAGGGAAAATATCTTTAATCAGGCTTATTTTATTTAAATAATATCCGGTATTATATGGCCTCCCCATAAGTCCTAAAATCTTATTACTTCCACTCTGCAGAGGAATGTGAAGATGTGGAGCAATACGTGCTTCATTTCTTTTTAAAACATCAATAAGCTCCCCGGTGACCTCGTTTACCTCGATCGAACTTATTCTTATTCTTTTTATATCAGTTTCTTCCAGAATTCTCTCCAGCAGTTCTGCAAGACCGGAGGGACTATATGCTATAGATGTAGTATTTTTGTGGGATAAACTGCTCGCTTTACCTTCTACATACAGATTGCCTGAATCAGTATCTTTAATATTTGATAAGTTTCCACTCTTAAAATCTACCCCATATTTTCCAATATGAATTCCTGTAAGAACAATTTCTTCAAAACCATCCTTTTCGAGCTCTGTTATTCTCTCCAGAATAACTTTAAAAGGTGTACTTTTATATCGACCTCTTACTGCGGGAACTATGCAATAAGTACAATTTTGTTCACAGCCATCCTGAATCTTTACCAGTGGCCTTGAATGTTTAACTATATTACCACCTGAATCCACAGAAACACTTCCAGAAATACTCTTTGATATTTTATCTGCAATTAAATCAGGTATCCTGTATTTTTCCTTATTACTGACTATAAAATCAACACCACTCTTCTTTAAAAACTTCCTGTTAAACTTAACAAAGCAGCCTGTGACTATAATTATGCTATCTTTATTCTCTAATCTGATCTTTCTAATTAGCTGGCGTGCTTTTCTATCAGCCTGTGAGGTTACTGTGCAGGTGTTAATAATGCAAAAGTCAGGATGCTCATTGTATGTAACAGGCTCCATTCCTCTTTTTTGCAGCTCTCCTGCAATAAAATCAGATTCACTTTGATTTACCCTGCATCCGAGTGTATCTATAGAAAACCTTATCCTGCTTATTTTTATCATCTGCTCATCTCACCCTGCGCGGTTTTATTGCTACACATCGACTTTTTTATTACCATATTTTATCTTGTCTATTTTTACCCTGCATATTTTT
>JAQVEM010000002.1 GCA_028697935.1 Actinomycetota bacterium | reverse complement strand
TTGTAATTTTTTAAAATTATTGCCGGGTCCTAAATTTTTCATATAAAACTTATTCTTTTATTTTTTTAATATATGACATTAATATAACAAATTTTATAATTTTTTATTTCAATAAATTTACTTTATTATCAACTCTAAATTTGTTAATAAGCGCTTGCGCAAGTGCTTTCTTATATTACCGAAGAATATTTTTATTGTCAAGTTTTTTATTTTACCTCATCTTATTTTCTTTTATTGTGCGTTTTATCATATTCCTGTATTTAAACTTTTGTAATCTAAAGAACACTAATAATTTGAATCACAGATGTATTACTACAATAAAAACAAGCGTTTATAAAAATGTTTCTCACTATAATTCCTGATTATTTAAATTATAGACTGGTTAAATGAAATGACTTTTAAAAACCCATAATGCTTAAATAGAAATTGAAAAATAAAATAAATTAAAGTCGATTTCTGAAAGGTTGTTAAAAAATAAATTTAAAGTTAGTGCTGGATAGACCGGCTAACACAATATATTGCTATTCCCTATATGAATTTAAGACCCATTCATACCTTTTGTTATTCTTCCTTGGTTTGTGGCATAATATATAATATCGTCATACGTATAACTGCCGGCATTCCAAGCAAAGCAGCAAAAAATGCTACGTAAGGATATACCAGACAAATAAAGAGCCAAATTACCTGCAGCAACCCTGAAAAGAAACTAGCCTTCCCACCAAGTAACGCTTGTATTATAGCTTTTTTTAGTACCCCCCGGCATTCACCAGCCACCAGAAAACGAGCGATGTAAGGTAGTAAGCTGCATAATAGCAACATAGTGATCCCTGCGCAAATCATTATTGTAATTTTTACAGCACTGTTTGTAATAAATGAAAAATAAACTGGATACAGTGTGACTAAACAGATAATTCCTAACACTATCGAAAATGCAAATCCATACCTATAATGCTTTTTGTAAGTGTAAAAAAAATGAGGAAGAGCAGTACGAAGCTCACCAGCGGCGATTTTAGCTGCTGCTTCATGTAATACCAGCATAGCCGGTCCAACAGGTATAAATAACAGAAATGCCACTAACAGAAATAAATAGGCATTAAAGAAAAGAAATATGAGCATACATATAAATGGGGGAAGGGTGAACAATAGGTACCACAGGTTATACTTAAAGAGCTCCCAACAGTAGTCTGTAAGGCGGTCCCACCAACCTAAAAACGTTTTTTCCTGTATATAGGGATAGTAACTGGATTTCTTATCGTTTCCTTTCATATTCCTTCGTCTCTATAGATTTTACCAACTCATTTTTTACCATCATTTATATCTTTAATAATTTTTGGAGACACCTTTGGTTCATGTCTATAAGTTAACAGACCATTTTGCTCTGTTCCTATATCAGTAAGTTGAGTATAACAATATCCTTGAACATATCTAGAGCAGCGCAATGCATTTACAAGCTCCCGGAGATGTTCTACGAATCCATCAAGTGTTTTATCTTCAGAGTAACCCCAGGAATTCTCTTTTGTTTCTTCTTGAGAAAAGCGTATACCTCCAAATTCGCTGACTATGATGGGCTCATTATTATATTGCTTGCCACCCACATATAATTTCTTCCCATTTGGTAGAAATTTTAGTATGTTTTCTAGACTGGCATAGCGATCTCGGATCACAATTGGGGATGATTCATAATCATGTATGGTGAGCATATCACCACAGGTGTGTTCCCAGCCGTCATTGTCTATAACAACACGTGAGCTATCAAGAGATTTCGTCATATGATATAGTGCCTTGCTGTGTTCTTGTTGTGAAACGTTATTTTGTATTTCCTGTACACTCCAAGACTCATTTAATGGAACCCATACTACTATACAAGGATGATTATAATCTCTCTTTAAAGCTTCTACCCACTCTCTATACATTCTTGTTGCATATTGGTCTGAATAAAGATAGGCTGACCCAATCTCGCTCCAAACTAGTAGACCCATACGGTCTGCATGATAGAGAAATCGGGGATCTTCTACTTTCTGATGTTTACGAACACCATTAAAACCCATAGCTTTGACCAACTCTATATCCTTTATAAATGCTTCGTCAGAAGGTGCTGTCATCAAAGATTCAGGCCAATAA
Organism: Actinomycetota bacterium; assembly: GCA_028697935.1. Taxonomy (GTDB): domain Bacteria; phylum Actinomycetota; class Humimicrobiia; order Humimicrobiales; family Humimicrobiaceae; genus JAQVEM01. The sequence continues at coordinate 36,498 of JAQVEM010000002.1, read as the reverse complement.
CCCTGATCTAGTATCAACTTTTGATAGTATGGACGGTTATTCAACATAAACGTGTTATTTTCCACAGAGACCTTACGCATCCCAAAATATGAAGATACGGTATCTGTCATTTGGCCCTCATTATAAACGTTGAACACAACGTTAAATAATCTGGGATTTTCCGGAGACCAGGCAAGATCCTCACAAAAGTTCCATATCAAAAGTTCAGGCTGATCTAACCTTACCGTAAATGATCCCTTGTGGCTTTGTGATTGCACAGATACACTGGTTATTTGTGTATCTTCAAATGATATCTGTGTTTCTAGCATAATATTTTTAGCACCACAAAGCCTGTAATCAAATTTTATAGCTTTTTCATCGAAAAGTGGTGTCATTCTCACTGAATATAGATGTGTATGCGGTACAGCCTCTAGCCAAACACTCTGCCAAATACCTGTAGTAGGGGCATAGAATATACTCCGTGGCTTTTCTTCCCAAAACTGCTTGCCACGTGGCATTTCCAGGTCTGAATGATCATCTTCTACTTTTACCACAATGGTATTGCTTTTATCAAAGCGTGCCACATTGGTAATATCAGCATAAAAGCCGGTATGACCTCCTGTATGCCCGGTAACAAAAACACCATTGACCCATACTTTGCAGGAATAATCTACTGCTCCAAAGTGCAATAGCACGAGATCGCCATGCATGGTCGAAGGGATATTAAAAGTCTTTCGATACCATACAGTTTGATGGAATTCGGTGTTGCCCAGCCCAGATAGCTTACTCTGGTAAGCAAATGGTACATTTATTTTTTTGTCAAAACAATCATCATTAAACGAAAAATCCCATTCTCCGTTCAGTGAAAGCCAACTGTCACGTACGAAATCCGGTCTCGGGTATTCAAGCCTGGAAGTATTTATCATTCTATCCTCCCATATATTAAAATAAGTTTATTGGCACTCCATATAAAACGTAGCATCCTTCTTATCCAAATCTGAATTAATCTCAGAAATTATAAGGTATGAGTTATAATGGCGCATATAAATATTATTAAAATTGTATGTCTCAAACGATTTACCACCGGAACCATAAAGTCCATTATGAGGACGCCAGGTAGCATCTTGTTTGAATATATCAGTATCCTCATACGGCGATATGATCACATTCCCATTATAGTGACGCAGGTAGTAACCTGGCTGGTCTAACGATTCAAACGAAATATAACTCGAGTTCTTAAGTCCTGGAACAACTCGCCACTGGGAACTATAAGGTGACATCGATGTTGATTCATTTGCAATCAACACACTACCACTACTATTATGGTATGCATGGCAATCATAAACATTATAAGAGCGAAGCCGTACAATTTCATATATTCTTTCAACAATCCATTTTTGCGTATCACTAGAACTAGATGTACTTTGAACAACATATGCATGTAATTCTATGGATTCGTCCTCCGTGTCGAGATAAAGTCCGCTGCATTCATTCTGTATCTTAAAATAACCATTGTTAATAGGAATAAGCTTCCATCGCTGTGCTGAAGAGTAGTTCTTATCCCACTGGACTATTCTTGTTCCAATTTCCTGTGAACCATCAGGATTATCGAGTGCCAAATCGCTGAAATTACATATTAGTGAGAAATATTCACCAGATATATTCTTGGTATGCCAGCTTTGAGTATGTAGGCCGTTATCAGACCATAAGATCATCTCGTTGCCCCATTCCATTGAGCCACCAGCATCATCAAGACAATAATTTGATGCAACATTTTTAATCTTGTAATCAGCACCGTCTACGATAAGCTTGTCTCCATACAGGATTCCTGTGCCACAGCGAATTTCATTGTATGATCCATTATAACAATTGTTTAGCTCAATTAACCGATTCCCATGAGCTACAAACGTCCCACTCCAGCCGCTAGCAACTGGCTCTCTCCTTACAGCAGTCAGCGGTGCATCTATAAGTTGCCATGTTTGGCCTGCATTAGTGGAAGTATAACATAAGCTGCCAGAGCAAGTATCATTCATGCCGCGCAAAAATATGCGCCCGTAATCGCTTCCATCATCTATGCATGTAACTTCAGGGCATTGATATGCAGCCGTTCCAGATGTTCCAACTATCGTGCCTAATTCATTCATATCACCCCAATCGGTGCCATCTTCAGATGTCCTACAGGAAACAATGCCTCCATATCCATCACATATATTCTCATAGGCCATAAAATATGTACCGTCAATTAGTTGTATCACACGAGGCATACCAGGCCTCCACATCGGTGGATCCACTCCACGTTCCCAATCAGGATCATATTCACCTGCAATTATTGTATAGTCGCCCCAATTAACCCCATCCTCTGAAGTCTCTAATGCAATGCATTGATCATAACCATCTTGTCGCTCATCTGAATAATAGCAAACAAGCAACTTATCACTGCTAACTGCAAATTCCGGCTCCCATACGCTCTGACTGCTATTACCCCTGGGTGCCAAATTGCTTAATAATGACCATGTCGAACCGTTGTTGGTGCTTTCCCAGATGTGAATGCAGTAATCTGAATTCACATCCCAATCAGAAGTTGCAAAAAGCACTGTGCCTTCTGAAAGGCTCCCAATGTCTTGTGGAAGCACAAACATACCTGGCATTCCAATCTTGTCTCGTGAAAGACCCTGGTAATTTGACGGATCTAACTCACTCACATAAGACCATGTTTTTCCGTGATCTGAGCTTTTATAGAAATAAAAGCTCTTCATACCACTCCAACCAGTATCGATTGGAAACTCCCGCATCCAGGTAGCCAATAAATCTCCATTTGATAGAGTAACAACCCGCTCATAAAAGCAACAGTCATCGGTCGCGTTGCCATAAATTGTTACACCTGTTGCATTATTTGCCAAAACAGAAGGCAATGGTAGTACTAAAATCACAGCAAAAGCTAACATCAGAGTAATAACAAAAGCAATTGGCATCAAGAAAATCCTCTTAAAGTGAAATTTCATCATTTTAAACCCTTTTTATAATAAATTATAATTTATAAAAAGTAGCATAATCAATTTCATAGTCTTTTACACGTATACCTGATCGTCCGAATAATATTGGTGATGGATCGTGGTATTCTATTACCGCAGCATCACAATTGTTAATAAATACCTTTATATCGTTTATATCTATCTGTATATTCAAATTATGAATATCTGCACAACAATAGTTTATCTTTTTGCTAAGCAGTTCTTTTTCGTCATATCTATGCCTGGTAAGCACAACACGATTATATTCCAAAGAAATGCAATAGCCGATAAAGAAATTAATGCCCAGCCTCTTGTCATCACCTTCACCTCCGTCGGATAATTCGCTCGCTCTGAATATGATACCAATGGATGCATGTTCGGACTTTGCACGGCCCTTGAAATTAAGCCCCGCCTTAAAGTGAGGTAAATCTATGTCGCCCCAGCACTGTTTGTCATATGGACCAAAACTTCTTATCTTTCTTACTATATGTTCATTCTTTCCATTCTTATGAACATAAAGTGTTGAAGGACAATGCAGACCATCGCTCAAAACAATCGACATTTCGTGCAGCCCTCGCGATAACGTTAGTGTATATATTGCGATATCACAGCTGGCTTTAATAAATGCAGGTTCTGTATCATTTCCATCAATTGTTACAATTAGGCTTGCTCGATCTTTTTGCACTTCTTTGCATTCGACAGAAAAAACATATTCTTCTGTTTGTGCAACATTTAGTTTTATCTTCTTGTGCATCTTTTCGTTTAAAGATACCGAGCAGGGAACTGGAACAAAAAGTTCTTCAGTAGCGTTTTTTGCATCTCCTGAATTGAACGCTGTGTAACCCATCTCAATAATTGGACCCTCCGAAAAATAGCCTATCTGTCCTCCTGCACAAATAGGGACGTTAAATTCCGTTGCTTTTCTGCCATCAATATACAAATGAATGCCATCCCTGTCATAGCGTAATCGCAGGCAGTGCAGTGCATGGTGTAAATACTCATATGGAATTATGCACTCATGCAATGTCGTACCATCCTGCCCGGTTAGCTTTACTAGATTTGAAGCAGTATCCATGACAATACAAAAATCACCTATACTAACACCATAGGTTCCCTCTCCACTCATCACACTGAGATTAAACTCTATGACACCTGATTCGGTATATAAAGTATGTGTGCTAAGGCACCAAAAATTTGGGTAAGCTATACGAAAGCCATTATATATTTCCCATTTTCCTTTAAGTAAATCCCAGTTTTCCACACTCTTATTCGAAATCATGTTGTCTGAAAAATCAGGCAGTCTGGGAACGGGCTGCGGAAAGTTTGTGGGACCTAACACATGCACACTTTCATCCAGGATAATTATGTCTATATTTAAATCACGTGATCTGTCTGGATTGATATTATGATAAAAGATGTATCTGGTAAGCATATCCGGTCCATAAACAGTTGAACTATGACCCAGTCCAACCCATGGTTCCTCTGTGTGTACGATGATCGGGTTACATGAGCAATCCTTATATCCCTTAAGAGGGTGTCTACTTTTCGCTGCGTTTATCCGATAGCCTTTGGAAAGGTAGTGATTTCCAGTGTAAGTCATATAATATATACCATTTTCCTTCACAACCATTGGGCCTTCTGTCCAACCATGCATATAAGCACCTGTATTTACTACCTCTCCAAATTCAGTGGGCGAATTCATCTCGCAACCTAGTATGCCACTCTCATCTGCCCAATAGAAGTACCACTTGCCATCGTCATCTATAAAAACAGAGCCATCTATACAATGCGCTATATTACCGGTCACCGCGTAAAAAGGACCTGTAGCACTTTTACTCTTTAACACATAATGTCCCATGCCATTGGGAGAGGTGTACATATAGAACACACCATTCCAATACACAACCTCCGGGGCAAATGGGACTAATGAAGGAAAAGTATCTGAATTTATTGTAGGGCCTTCGAGCTCCCAGTCAACAAGATTATCTGAGCTCCAACAACGGATATCAGGATTTGTGCAGTACAAATAGTATTTCCCATTGTAACGTAGTACAAAAGGATCAGCAAAATCTCCTTGCTTTTTTATCGGATTACAATATAAATTCAAGTTTACCCCTTTATGCCAGTCATAGCAAAGGATTCAGTAAAATACTTCTGGCAGATGATAAATAATATCAGAACAGGTAATATTGCAATCAATGATGCTGTCATCATAAGCGGAATATCTGTCTGTTGGATATAGTGTGAGTTAAGCATTGCAATAGCTACCTGGATGTTCTGCTTGGATTCACTATGTGTAAATACTAATGGACCGAAATAATCATTCCATGTAATCATAAACAGCATAATCACATTTGCAACTATAGCGGGTTTGCAAAGAGGTAGGTAAATCCGCCAATATGCACTAAAGTAACCACACCCATCAATCTTAGCGGCATCCAGTAGCTCCTTGGGAAGACCCGTCATATACTGACGTAGAAAAAAAATAATGTTAATGTTGCACATTGAAGCCGGAACTATCATAGGAAGCAACGTGTCTATCCAGCCTATTTTTGTGTATATTACAAATAGCGGAACCAACAATACTACCAGAGGAACCATTATAGTAGTAAGTAGCATAACAAATATAGCATTCTTGAATGGAAAGCTCAGCTTCGAAAATGCAAAGGCTGCCATACTGGAGGTAAAAGTACAGAAGACCAATACAGACACACTTATGATACAGCTATTTTTAATTCCAGTAAGAAGATTAGAAGCTGTCCATATTTCTATATAGTTCTTCCAATCCACAGGTTTTGGTATCCACTGAGGAGGAATAGTGTACACAAGGTTGGCTTCCTTAAGTGAGGTGCTAAGCATCCAAGCAAAAGGGACTATCATAGTGACTGCACCAATGAGCAATATAATAAAGACAATAATTCGCACTGGACTTATTTTTCTCTTCATCTCTTAATTCCCTTCAAAAACCCATTTGCGCGATAGAGTAAACTGGATTACAGTAATGACTAATATAAACAGACCAAACACTGTAGCTATTGCACATGCATAGCCCATCTGACTGCTTGAAAACGCTTTTTGCCAGATATAGAAAACTATTGTTCCCACACCATACCCACGTCCGCCATCCGGTGCAAACATCTGTACCTCTACAAAAGTTTGAAGCGAACCAATCATTCCAATAACCAATAGGTAAAAGGTTGTAGGAGTAAGTAATGGTAGGGTGATCTTGAAAAATTGCTGTCTCGGTCCTGCACCATCTATCTGAGCTGCCTCGTAATAACTTTTGGGTATTGATTTGAGTGCAGCAATGTAGTAAATCGATGTAAACCCGATCAATTTCCAAGAAATCATAATCACAATCATCCATTTTGTCCAGAATGGGTCACTTAACCAGCTCGGCGGATTATCAACGAACAGAGAGAGAAAGTTATTCACAAGACCATACTTTGAATTAAACAACCACATCCAAATGAGCGTTAGTGCCACAATAGATGATATATAGGGCAAATAATATATTGCTCGAAAAACCTTTTGACCAAGTATGTTCTTGTGGCATGCGTATGCAAAAAGTAATGCAAACGTAATATAAATTGGAATAGGTATAAGCATAAATAGTGTGTTTTTCAAAGCCTTCCAAAACTTAGGATCTACAAACAGCCTTTCATAGTTTAGGGTCCCTACAAAAACTCTATTTGGAGATAATATATTCCAATTAGTGAAGCTTGCATAAATACATACCGCTAGTGGCAGTAGAAAAAAAACGATGAAGTATATGATAGTGGGGGAAACAAAAAGTAACCCTGCTAAGCTTTCACGCCTTTTTAGTTTACTCTGACCTTTTCCTTTTATATTTTTGCTTCTAGCACTTATACAATCCAATTTGTTCACCTCATTGTACCAGCATATTGGCAGGTATAATATACCTGCCAATATGCTTTTACTATAAGCTTTTTGTCACCTAATTGCTACTTTTTACTATATTCTGCTTTTTGTGCATTGCTATCATCAAGTAGTTGTTGAATAGTATCCTTTATAGACTCACAGTACTGCTGTGCGGTCATTTCACCATTAAACACAGCATCGATATTAGAATTAAATTCATTAAACCACTCCTGATTGAAGGTGCGGGACTGGGTTGCAAGGCGTGCATGGTTTTCCAGAATATCAAATAATACCTCTTTACTTGCAGGAGGTTTTTCGAAGTTCATATATTCACCATAAGCCATGTCTTTAAGCATTGGGATTGCCTGGCCCATTGTGTATGCAGTCCTCTGTGCATCCTCATTGAAGGAAAGGTAAGCAATTAGATTACAAGCTGCCTCCGGGTTAGCAGTGGTAGAGGAAACTGATAGACCTGCGCTACCGAACCATATCTCGCTTTTACCAGTGTTTGGACTTACAGGCCAGTTCATAACATCCCATTCAAAGTCGCAGTTCGCCCAGAAATCAGCAAGGCTCCATGTGCCAGCACCTACCATAGCAAGTTTGCCCTGCTTGAAGCGGTCGTAATCGCTTAGGGATTCGGTCTCAGATGCAGAAGGAGCAACACCATGAACAAGGCGAAGATCCGCACACCATTGTAACGCTTGTATAAAGGCAGGATCATCAATCTTCACCTTCGTGAGAGTTTCTTGATCCACCCACTCTGCACCATTAGACCATACTGCAGATTCGAGGGAATATGCTCCGGTTCCGTAGATCTTATTTTCACCCTCTCCAGTGGTTAGTTTTTTTGCAGCTTCTAGATAATCATTCCAATCCCACGGATTATCAATAGTCGGTGGAGTAACACCAGCGGCTTTGAACAGGTCAACATTATAAAATACCGGGAATACACTTACATCTTTAGGCAGAGCGTAAATACTTCCGGAACCCTGCATGTTTCCATCAAAACGATACAGATTTATGAGACATTCCCAAACATTGTCGGGGTCAAATATCTCGTTATTTTCGACATAATCAGTTAGATCATAGAGGTTGCCGGTGGCAGCATACTTCATCATTCTGTCGATATGGGAGTAGAATGCATCTGGACACTGTCCAGCGCCTATCATGGTCTGCAACTTTGTATCAAACTCATTGTCCGCTACTACAATATATTCTACATCAATATCGGGGTACTTGGTTTCATACTGCGCAATCATCTCTTTAAAAGTAGTAATTTCAGCATCTGTACCCCAGCCCATAAAAGTGACCTTGGTCTTTTCTTCTGTTTCAGTTGTTTCTGCAGGCTCCTCAGTGACCTTAGGCTCGATGGAATCATCAGAAGTAGAGAGTTTCGCGGCCTGCTTGCATCCAGCTAAGCCCAGAGCACTGAGCGTAAAAGTCAAACACATGATAACAATTAAGATCTTTTTTTTCATTTCATTTCCTTTCTTATTTTCTAAATCTCTTTATTAAATTTTGTGCCTTTATTATCAATCTTATTTTTTCACACTATTTAATATTAAAAATTATTTCAAAATATCCCTCAAGATTTTATAAAAACTACATATTCTAAAAGTCTAGCTATATTCTAACTTACAATTGTTGGAACTTTAATTTATAACTGAATTAACATAAAAGCACTTGCGTAAGTGCTTTCTTATACTATAAGAAAAAAATTCCAATGTCAAGTTTAATTTTTTCTTCTTACTATTTACAATTCAATAATCTTTTTTAAAAGTATAGATTACTTTGCGCTCTAAAAATAATTAAATATTATTATTACTGGTTTCGCGGAGTTATTAAGACCTTTGTAACTGTAATAATAGAGTATCATGCCTGCATATGGACACAAACCCCTCTTTTTTAATTTATATAAGTTAATAGCTGTTTCAAAGTTAAGAAAGGCTGATTGTAAAATGTAGAAGATATAAAAATAATAAAATGTAGAACGCTTTAGTACTCAATAATTTCGGGCTTAAAAGTCAGCTACCATATTGGGATTAATATTAATACTTCTTGAAATACTTGAAGGCAGGCCTTGTAAAAGATCTGGTAATTAGAATAAATATTTAATTTTTATATACAAGCAAAATAATTTTTAAAATATTCACTAATTTATTAATTTTTCTTACTCTCGGCGGTGCTCTCTCTTACAATTAATTTTGTCTTAAAAGTACATATCTGCCTGGGTAATTTTTCGTCTTTTATCCTGTTTAGCAGCATCTCCATTGCAGTTTTACCTATCTCATATCTTTCAAGCTCTATTGTTGTTAGCTCCGGAGAGACAATTTCAGTAAGAGCAATATTATCCAGACCAATAATAGATATATCATCAGGGATTTTAATGCCTCCGCTCTGGAAAGCCTTCATTGCTCCTATTGCTGTAAGGTCATTTGAGCAAATAACTGCTGTGGGTAAGTCTTTATTTTTTAACATTTCTATGGCGGTCTCATAGCCTCCATCTATTTTATGATTACCTTCCAGTATCTTATAATTTAAGTTGAGATCTTTATAACTTTCTATAGTATCTATGAAGTTTCTTATCCTTATTTCTGCTGTTTTTAAGTTTTTAGGACCACCTATAAAATAAATATCCCTGTGCCCCAGAGAAATTAGATGAGAGACTGCTTCTGCTATACCGACTTTATAATCAAAATAAAGACTGTCTACTTTTATGTTTCTCTTACACCAGTCAACCAGTACAAAATTAACATCTGTATCAGTCAACTGTTTCAGGATAGAGCTATCAACCTGGCTCGAGGCAACAATTATGCCATCGATTTTTCTTTTGATAAGGGCACTTATGGATTTCACTCCTTTTTCTATGTCATAATCAGTGTTACATAGAAATACGTTGTAATCATTTTTAACTGCCATCTCTTCAACTCCCTGTACCAGCTCTGGATAGAACGGATTTCTTATATCTGAAATAACAAGTCCCACTGTCTGCGTTTTACCTGTAGCAAGACTTCTTGCAAGGAGATTTGGCTGGTACTTTAGCTCTCTCATTGCCTTATAAACTCTTTCTTTTGTTTCAGGCATCACAAACCTTGTTTCATTAATTACATGCGAAACCGTTGTAGGAGATACATTCGCCAGCTTTGCTATATCATTATAATTAACCATAAATCACCTTCTGGAGTTTTTAAATATTATAAAAGCGCTTGCGCAATAATCCGATATTAACATACTATCTTCAAAAAATAAATAAGTATTCAGAAATAAGGTAAATACTTTTTCTGATCTTATTGTATTATTATATGATTGTGAAATCTTTATGGCTTTTATATAAAGTTAGTGATTTTTTATCAATTTCACCATAAAATTACATATATATTTAGATAAAAGAAAACTTAAATTAGCATCTCTAGATGTTTAATGTAATAACCATGCTAATATGCTATATTTATAATTTAATAAATTTTACCAGCAACAAAGGAGCCATTAATATGGATAAAAATGATAAAATAAGACAATATGTTTTAAAAAAAGCCCATGATAGCAACATTAAATTTATAAAGCTCTGGTTTACAGATGTTCAGGGTTTTTTAAAAAGTTTTGCAATTACAACAGAAGAACTCGAAAATGCACTATTTGAAGGTATGGGTTTTGATGGGTCTTCAATTGAAGGCTTTTCCAGAATTGAAGAAAGCGACGTCATCGCTATGCCAGATCCTTCAACCTTTCAAATACTCCCCTGGAGTCCTAAGGAAAACGGCATTGCCAGAATGTTTTGCGACATACTTGAACCTGATGGCTCAAACTTCAAAGGTGACCCGAGATGGGTTCTGAAAAAAACATTAAAAAAAGCAAAAGATATGGGATATACATTCTATGTAGGTCCTGAACTCGAATACTTCTATTTTAAAAATAATACTGGAACTCCTGAAATACTTGATAAGGGTGGATATTTCGATTTAACCACGCTGGATGTGGCAGCTGAACTAAGAAAAAATACTATCCTTTGCCTGGAGTCAATGGGAATAGGAGTAGAATATTCACACCATGAGGTTGCACCATCCCAGCATGAAATAGATTTAAGATATTCCGATGCTCTAACAATGGCTGATAATACAATGACTTACCGATTCATAGTAAAAGAAGTCGCTATGAGAAAAGGCGTATATGCCACCTTCATGCCAAAACCCCTATTCGGAGAAAATGGAAGCGGAATGCATACACATCAATCTCTTTTTATAGGGGACAAAAACGTGTTCCATGATGAAACTGATAAGTACCACCTTTCTGATATCGGGAAATATTACATAGCAGGCTTGCTCAAGCATTGCAAAGAAATAGTAGCAGTAACTAACCAGTGGGTTAATTCATACAAAAGACTGGTCCCCGGATTTGAGGCACCTGTTTATATCTCATGGGCAAGAAAGAACAGGTCGACTCTTGTAAGAGTACCAATGTACAAACCTGATAAAGAATCGTCAACAAGAGTTGAATTTAGATGTCCTGATCCCGCCTGCAATCCCTACCTTGCCTTCAGTGTCATGCTTGCTGCTGGACTGGAAGGCATAAAGAATAAATACCCCCTTCCCAAACCAGTCGAGGAAAATATCTTTGAAATGGATATCAAAAAGAGAGAGGGGGCCGGGATAGAAACTCTTCCGGATAATTTGCTCGAAGCAGTAAAATATATGGAAAATAGTAATCTGGTCAGAGAAACACTCGGAGAACATATATTTTATAAATTTGTAGAAAACAAAAAAATTGAATGGGATAGGTTTAGAACACATGTATCTGGATACGAGCTGGACTCTTATTTTTCTATTTTATAAGGAATTTAATATCTTATCTTAATAATTTATTTTATTGTTATAGTTTTCCTGAGATGATGTTACACAAAAATTGTTAAAAAATTATTATTTTTCTTCATGAGATTATTCAATAAGTGATAGCAACAAACTTAGAATTACACAGCAAATTCCCGCTGTTATCATCTTTATCCCGCTTACTATAAGATTGCTTCTGGAAATCTTACCAAGAAATAAACCTATTCCAAATAATATTAAAAATGCAAGAGCAAACCCTGTATAGTAACAGATACGAACAGGCAGGACCCTTCCAAAAAGAAAAGGTATCAATGGTATAAATCCAGTTATTACCGGTGAAAAGCCATTTACCACAGCAAGCACAGCCGTAGCATATTTTTGGGCTTTCGATATCACTGTCTCATCTAAATCATGCAGGATCGACTCTTCCAGTTCATATATTTCCTTTTTTCTTTCAGCAGCCTCACTACTATAGGCACCCCATACTCCTGAAATACCAAGTGAAATACATATCGCAGAACCGGTTATAATTACATGCTTATAATCCTCTGTTCCTATGATATAGCTCCCGACCAGAGCACCAATTATTGTAATTACCCCATCAAAACCATTAACAGCAAAATATCTTCTAATGATTTTTGAAATATTTGCAATGTTGTTATATTCTTTTATTCTTTTTATATAGGAATGAAATTTTTCTTTTATTCTCATCATTTAAATTCTCATCTCCGGGAAACACCATGTTTATCTTCATTATTAAAAGATTACAGGCTATCACATTTTAAAATCTTCCTGACAACTACATCAGCATTATAAGAAGACCTTACAAATGGCCCACAAATTACTTCTTTAAATCCATAGCCTTTTGCAAATTCTTCTATTTTTTTAAATTCTTCCGGGCTGTAATATTTTTTAACTGGCAAATTATTTTCAGAAGGCCTAAGGTACTGACCTATAGTAATAATATCACAATCTATTTTTTTTAGATCAGAAAGCAACTCGATTATTTCCTTTTCCCCTTCCCCCAGTCCCAGCATAAAACCCGACTTTGTAAAAATATCCGGTCTTAAAGTTTTTGTGTACTTCAATATGTTAAGTGAATCCTCATAATTAGAATTTTTCTTTACCTTTTTAAAATTTTCCCTGCTGGTTTCAATATTATGATTTAATACAATAAGATTCTGCGAAAGCAGGTTTTTTAGACTATCTAAATTCCCCTTAAAATCAGGAATAAGGCATTCTATTTTTACATCTGGATTCTTTTTCTGTATTTCTCTTACAGTTTTTATAAACTGGTTGCTTCCACCATCAGCAAGATCGTCCCTTGTGACTGATGTTATAACAACATATTTTAAGCCCATTTCACTTACAGCTCTGGCGATTCTCAGAGGTTCACCTCTATCAGGTGCTTCCGGCCTTCCCTTTTTTATACCGCAGAAACCACAATTCCTGGTACAGACATCCCCGAGAATCATAAAGGTTGCAGTTTTATTACTGAAACATTCATAAATATTGGGACATCCGGCGCTCTGACAGACTGTGTTTAAATGTAGATCGGTAATAAGACTTGTGACTTCATTAAATTCCTGATTATTTAATTTTACTTTCTTTTTGAGCCAATCAGGTTTTTTATCTGACAATTCTCTTCACTATTCTTTCAAGGTCTTTAACGGTTCCGAACTCTACAATAATTTTCCCCTTTTTTTTACTCATAGTTATTTTGACAGGGGCATTAAGAAATTCGGATAATTCACTGGTAATTTCCGGAATTTTGCTTAACTGTAAAACTTTCTTTGCCTTTGTTTCTGCTGCCAGCCCCTTTTTCCGTTCTGCAATTTTTTCTGCTTCTCTTACACTTAAATCATTTTCTATAATATGGTTTGAAAGTTTTATTTTTTCATTATCATTATCCAGAGTTAATATTGCTCTTGCATGTCCTTCACTTATTTTTCCTTCATTTATCATTTTTTGTATTTCTATCGGGAGCGTGAGTAATCTGAGTGTATTTGTAATTGATGTCCTGCTTTTTCCAATTCTTTTTGAAAGTTTCTCGTGGGTGATTTTAAACTCTTCTATAAGCTGTTTATAAGTATGGGCTTTCTCCATAGGACTGAGGTCTTCTCTATGAATATTTTCAATAAGTGCCATCTCGAGGGAAGAAATATCATCTATATCATTAACTACAATTGAAGGAATTGTGCTTATACCAATATTTCTGGTAGCCCTGTATCTTCTTTCTCCTGTTATGATTTCATATTTTTCCTCTCCATCAAGTTTTCTCACCACTATGGGCTGAATAACTCCGAATTCTTTAATTGATTCAGCCAGTTCTGTCAGTGAATCTTCACTGAATTTACTCCTTGGTTGATTTTTATTTGGAATAATTTTATCCAGTGGTAGTTCAATAACTGCATTTAATTCATTTTCAGAAGGTTTATCCATAGTTGGGATTAATGCATTCAACCCTCTTCCCAAACCCCTTCTAGCCATTTTCAATCACTTCCTTCGTAAAATTTTTATAAGCTTCCGCACCCTTGCATTCGGGATCATAATCAATTATAGGTTTACCATAACTTGGTGCTTCACTCAGCCTGACATTTCTGGGAATAATTGTTTTATATACCTTTTCTGAGAAATAATTTTTAACTTCTTCAATTACCTGACCCGAAAGTTTTATTCTGGGGTCATACATTGTCATTATTGCGCCTGTTATTTTTAAGTCATTATTAAGATTCTTTTTTACCAGGTTAATTGTATTCAAAAGCTGTCCCAGTCCTTCAAGCGCATAATATTCGCACTGTATTGGTATAATAACTTCCCGTGCTGCCGTTAGTGCATTTATTGTTAATAATCCAAGTGCAGGTGGACAGTCTATTATGATAAAATCATAATTGTCTTCTATTTTACTTACTGCTTCCTTTAACCTGAACTCTCTCTTTAGGCCTGGAACCAGTTCAACTTCTGCTCCTGCAAGCTGTATTGATGATGGGATTATTTCAAGGTTTGTATATCCTGTACTTAAAATTACTTCGTCTGGTTCAAGTTCGTGAATCAGAATGTCATAAATTGATTCTTTAATATCTGCCGATCTTATTCCAAGACCGCTGGTAGAGTTGCTCTGAGGGTCGAGGTCTATTAATAATGTTCTGTAGCCATAGGAACCCATGTAAGCTGAAATATTTACTGCTGTGGTGCTTTTGCCCACTCCTCCCTTCTGGTTAGTTATCGCAATTACTCTTTTAAGATACTTTCTTTTCTCCAATTGTCCTTTATCGCTTTTGTTTTTAATTAACCTGCTAAAAAATCTCATTAAAATTTTCAACTAAAAATACTATATTATTCTTATAGCTCTTTTATTCCTTTGCATATATGTCTAAATGTTTGTATTGTCCGGACATGCTTACATATTTTAAAGAGGATTATTTTTTATTTTGTTAAAGCTACGTGGATATAACCCCGGTGTTTCTTTTATTTTATTTATTACCAGAAAAATTCTTTTTTCGTTCATAAAAGGAACCCTGACTTCTAACAAATCTTCTATATTTCCTCCCAGTTTTAGTATAGATTCTCTTCCTTCTTCTAATTCGGCATCTATTTTTCTACTCTTATAAAATACAATTTTACCATTTATTTTACAAAATGGAATTGATAATTCATTTAAAATTCTAATATTTGCCACTGCTCTCGCCAGGACTATATCAAAGCTTTCTCTATAATCACTTCTGGCTCCAAGTTCTTCTGCTCTTCCCCTTATTATTCTTACGTTTTTAAGATTTAACTCTCCTTTAACCATTTCTAGAAAATCAGTTTTCTTAAGTGAACTATCCAGTAAGTAAAATATTCTATTGGTCAGGAAAATAGAGAGAGGTATTCCCGGTAGTCCGGCTCCGGTTCCCAGGTCCAGTATTTTTTGGTCGTTTGAACCAGTGTCATGTCTATCAAAAAGTTCTATTTTGTATTTTAGCAGTGATATAGAATCCAGAATATGTCTTATGAGTATATCTTCTTTCTTTTTTGTACCTGTTAAATTAATTCTTTTGTTATAATTAAAAATTATGTCAAGATACCTTTTTAGAGCTTCCAGCTGATTACTGGTAGATTGTATGCCCAGCTCTATAAGTGCTGTTTTTAAAGTATCTTCAATATCCAAACTGTTTCACCTTTTTTAATTTACCTTTCAAATTTAACATAAGTATTGATATGTCTGCGGGAGATATTCCAGCTATCCTTGAAGCCTGCCCGAGAGTGTCTGGTTTAATTTCTGAAAGCTTTTCTTTTGCTTCATAGGTCAGCCCTCTTATGTCAAAATAATTAAGGTCTTGTGGAAGGTAATATTTCTCAAGTCCTTCCATCTTTTTAATATCATTTATCTGCCTGTTTATATATCCCTCATACTTTACTATAATTTCTACTTGCTTTAATATTTCTTTATCATAGCCCCCGTTTGAATCATCAAAAAGATCTATAATATTATCTATATCAACTCCGGGTCTTTTTAAAATTTTATAAGCACTTAGTGAAATATCTGTTTTCGATTTCATATCTAAATTTTCAAAATGCTGTACGGTGATCTTACCTGGATTTACCCATATTGATTTTAATTTTTCTATAACTTCGTTTATTTTATTTTCTTTATTTAGAACTTTTTTATACTGTTCACTGGTTATTAGCCCAATGTTTTTCCCGTAACCACTCAATCTTATATCAGCATTGTCACACCTTAGTATTAGTCTGTACTCTGCTCTTGATGTATACATTCTATAGGGTTCTATCAGTTTTTTAGTTATAAGATCATCAATCAGGACACCTATATAGCTATTATCTCTTGTCAGGATAAGGGGAGGTTTATTTTTTATTTTCTGCGCTGCATTAACACCGGCTAAAAACCCCTGAACAGCAGCTTCCTCGTACCCTGATGTACCGTTTATCTGCCCGGCAAAATATAAATTATCAATCTTTTTTGATTCAAGTGTAAAATTTAATTGATTTGGAATTATGTAATCATACTCTACTGCGTAGCCGGGTCTTATTATCCTTGCATTCTCTAGTCCACTTACAGTATTTATTATTTTTTGCTGTATTTCAGGAGGCATACTTGTAGTCAGCCCCTGTAAATACATTTCATTAGTATTTTCACCCTCGGGCTCAATAAAAATTGGGTGCCTTGTTTTCTCTGGAAAATTAATTACTTTTCTATCAATAGAAGGACAGTGTCTTGGTCCATGCGTGTCAACCATCCCTGATTTTATAGGAGATTCTTTTATATTTTTTCTAACAATTTCATTTGTTTTTTTGTTTGTATAAGTTAAATAGCATTCAATATTTTTACGAATTCCTTCTTTATTCCAGATGGAAAACCCTGCTGGCTCTTCCTCCCCCTTCTGTATTTCTGTTTTTGATAGGTCCAGTGTCCTTTTGTCAACCCTTGGAGGAGTTGCTGTCTGGAATCTTCCTATTTTAAATCCCAAAGAAATTAGATTATTTGTTAAATTCATTGCAGGATACTCTCCCATCCTGCCTGCATGATAATCTTTTCTCCCGATAATTATCCTGCCTCTAAGAAAAGTTCCTGTTGTCACTATTACTGCCTTTGCTTTGAACTCCAGACCACTTTCTATAATTACACCTGTTGCACTACCATTTTTTACAAGTATTTTATTAACTGTCCCCTGTCTCAGGGTTAAATTTTCCGTATTCTCAAGGGTCCTTTTCATTTCTATTTCATATTCTTTTTTATCTATCTGCGCTCTGAGAGCCTGTACTGCAGGACCTTTTCTTTTATTTAATACTCTTAACTGTATATATGTCTTATCAGCAACCTTTGCCATCTCTCCACCCAGTGCGTCAAGTTCACTTACAAGCTGACTTTTCCCTACCCCACCTATTGAAGGATTACACGGCATTAAAGCTATCTTGTCAGGATTAATAGTAATAATCAACGTTTTTAAACCCAATCTTGCTGTTGCCAGTGCAGCCTCACAACCTGCGTGACCGGCTCCTACAACTATCACATCGTAGTTCATATTTTATATCTGCCTCTTTTTTTAAAATAATAAAATATTTAAAATAATGTTTCACGTGAAACATTAATATTTAATTAAAAATTTTCATCTCTTGTTATTAATATCTTCTATCTATAATATTTTATAAAAGCTCTGCCTTTCTATACATTGGATATTTTTCTTCTGTAGGACATATATTCCTCCAGGCCCGGGTTTATTCGATATAAACTCCTGCTATTACTGTCTCCGGATATAATATGGTCTATGAGCATTCCTGTACAGCTATCTTCTTTCTTAATGCAAATACTTCTAAGTCCTTTGCACCTTCTTGCGGCATTCATACCAGCAACCATTCCCTGAGCAGCAGATTCTTCGTAGCCTGCTGTTCCATTTATAAGTCCAGCAAAATAGATCCCTTCCATATTTTTAGCCTGTAAATCACTTTTTAATTGGTGTGGGCTCAGGATATTGTATTCAATACCATAACCCGGCCTGGTAATCTCTGCACTCCCAAAACCAATCAATTTTTTTAACATCATGGTCTGTAATTTTTCATGAAGGGCTGTTTCAAGGCCCTTTAGATATACTTCGGTTGTATCCCTACCAGTAGGATTTATGAAAACTTCGATCTTTTCTTTGTATTTATTTCTTAATATCACTGATTCAATAGAGTTAAAATCAGCATCATTTTTATTGCTGAATTTATCTGAAAATTCTATTTTATTCTTATTTTTTAATAAGTAATCAACAAAATTTTTATTTATGTATGTTTTATAACTATACATTTGTCTTTTAACTTTCAATTCATCCCCGAATAAAAAATCATTATTTTCTCCTTTGAATAGCAATTTATCAAAATTTTCCCTTTTTATTGTTTTACTGTCTGCCAGCGGGGCAACATAATTTCTTACTCTTTTAAACTTAAATCCATAACTTTTTAAACTCTCAAGAAGCCTCCTGGAACATATTTCTCCCTGTCTGCCAGCTTCTAATTCATACCCTCCCCAAAATATTTTTCCACCAAGAAAAGTTCCAGTACATACAATGACCGAGTAAGCTGAGTATGTGATCCCATCACTTGTTTTTAAATTATATAAATCCCCATTTCTAAATATTTCTACTATCAAGCCCTGCCTGAGGTCCAGATTTTCCTGATTTTCAATAACTTTCTTCATAAAAAGTAAATATCTTCTTCTATCAACAAGAACTTTGGTGGTTTTTACTTGATAATCAGTCCACTTATTATCTAGTCTAATACTAATATAATTATTTTTAATGTTTTTAAGTATTTCTCCTCCCATAATGTCTATTTCCTTTATTAACAGATCTCGCCCTGCTCCTCCCATCTCATTCCCGTAAGGTGTTAACACAACAGTATCCAGATTGATTGAAACAAGAAGAGTTTTAGCGCCACCTCTTGCGGCCGCCAGTGCTGCTTCACAGCCTGCATGACCTGAACCAATTACTATCACATCATATTTTAGTTTATTATTTTCTTTAACCATCTTTCCTTATAACATTAACTACTTACGTTTCACGTGAAACATTTCGCCAAATATTCTTGCTCTATTACTTTTTGGCATTTCTTTTTCCTTATTTCCCAATACAAAACTGACTGAATATTCTATCAAGGATATCATCTGTAACTGTCTCACCAACTATTTCTCCCAGAAGGCTATAAGCTTCTCTCAGATCGAAGCATGGAAATTCTTCTGACATATTTTCCACCATTGCTTCCCCTGCATTTTCCAATAGTTTTTTAACATTTTTCAATATATTTTTGTGTCTTTTATTAATTATAATTTTTTCTTCCAGATTTATTTCTTCATCACCCAGTATCAGCTCTTTTACCATATTTTCAAGTTTTTCTATTCCTGTGCCTTTTAATGCAGAAATTTTTACAATTTTTTCTTCACCAAAATAATCCAGTACTTTTTTCATTTCGATATTTTGCTCAATGTCTATCTTGTTTATACAACATATTATTGTTTTTCCCTTTATTTTTTTAATTATTTGCAGATCTTCATCATCAAAGTCTCTACTTCCATCAAGCACTGCTATCACCAGCTCTGCTTCATCTATATGCCTCAAACTTTTTTCAACTCCAATTTTTTCAATAATATTTTTTGTTTCTCTTATACCAGCAGTATCTACAAGAATAAGAGGTATTCCTTCCACATATAATACCTCCTCCACTGCATCTCTCGTTGTTCCAGGTATTGAAGTTACTATTGCTTTATCTTTTCTGGATAGTATATTAAGCAGGCTTGATTTCCCAACATTTGGCTTTCCAATAATTGCTACCTTTATTCCGTTCTTTATTATTTCTCCCCTTTTTTCATCTTTAATCATTTCTTCCAGTTCTTTCTCTATTATTTTTGTTTTTTCCACCAGTTCATGATATGGAGTCACTTCCAGGTCTTCTTCAATAAAATCTACTGATGCTTCCAGCTGTACTATTATATCCAGGATTTCCTTTCTGATTTTATTAATCTCGTTTTTTATATTACCCTGTAAATTTTTAGCTGCTATTTTCAGACTTTGCTCTGTTTTTGATCTCACAAGATCAATAACAGCTTCTGCCTGGGAAAGATCTATTCTTCCGTTTAAAAAAGCTCTTTTTGTAAATTCTCCCGGTTCTGCTATCCTTGCTTTGTTTTCAACACACAATTCCAGTACTTTTTCTGTTGCAATTAGCCCACCATGACAGTTTATCTCAACGACATCCTCCCTTGTATATGAATGGGGACTTCTCATTACGGACACTATAACTTCGTCAATAATATCATTGTTTTTATCAACAATGTGCCCGTAAATCATATTATAAGTTTTAATATCTAAAAGCCTTTTTCCGCTTTTTGACCTGAATATTTTATCAACTATATCTATTGATTTGTTACCGCTCACTTTCACTATTCCAATTGCAGCTTCGCCTGGTTTTGTTCCTATTGCAGTAATTGTGTCATCATTATTCATTAGTTTGCCTCTTTTAATAAAGATTATATTTTTCTGTATCTATAAATTAATTATATTTAAGATTATTTTACATGCAAAAACCAATAAAAAAAATGGCACCGGAGTGCCATTCTTTCTATTTATATTTATTTTTATTTATTTACTTTTCTTCAAAGGATATATCACTATCCTTCTATTTGGTTCCTCATATTTGCTTTTTGTATTTATACCTTCAAATTCTGAAAGTATGTTATGCACTATCTTTCGTTCAAATGAGCACATTGGCTGTAAAGCTATTTCTTTCCCTTCCTTAACAACTTTATTTGCCATTTCCCTGGCTTCTTTTTTTATTTTTTTTATTCTATTCTGACGATAGTCTTTAATATCTATAACTACGTTTCCATTAACCAGGTTTTTCCTCTTACAAATTAAATTAATAATATATTCAAGCGCCTGCATATTTTTCCCATCTTTTCCAATTGCAATTCCCAGATCTCCTCCATATACAGAGAGTTTTAGTTCCTTTATGTCAGTATTTATTTTTACGCTTTCACCCACACAAATAAGTTCTATTATCTTTTTTAAAATTTTTCTTAACTTCTCAAGTCCTGTAGCCGCCTCTTCATCCATCCCTGCGTTTATTCCTGTCTTATTACTGTTTTCTATTAATTTATTGCTTTTCTGTTCCTCTTCCAGCGACTCTACATATAAATCCAGAGCATCTTTTATACATTTTTCTTCGATCATATACATCACCGCCACAATAAAATTATCACCTTTTCTTTTTCTTTTTTTTCTTCAATTTTTTCTTTATTATTTTTTTATCTTCTTCACTCAGCTGCTCCCCCGCCTTCTGAGCTGCACCTTTTTTTTCAGATTCTTCTTCATCTTTATCTTTTTCCATATTCTTTTTAATAATTTTATTTACAACCCACTGCTGACCTATAGTCCATATATTTGAAGTTACCCAGTACAAAAGAAACCCTGAAGGTAATTGTATTGAAATAATTCCGAACATTAATGGCATCATGTATATTATTTTTGATTGCTTTGTATCTGGCGATGATATTTTTGAAGACAAAAACATTGTTAAAACCATTAATATAACAAGAATATAATAGGGGTCCTTCTCGTTTAGATTAAGCCACAGGAAACTATAATTCGGATTAGGTGTACTGGCTGGTATGAATTCTGTTCCTTTCAATATTCCTATCATTCCTGTTTTTATTCCGTTCGCTATACCACTTAAATTAAAATTTCCAATCACGTCCGTTACTATTCTTGATGGATTTCTTAATGCTCCAAACAATGCATAGAATACCGGCATTTGCAGAAGAAGTGGGAAGCACCCTGATAATGGATTTACTTTGTTTTTAGTATAAAAATTCATCATTTCTTGCTGTAGTTTTTGGGGATCATTCTTATATTTCTTCTGTATTTCATTAATTTCGGGCTGCAGCTTTTGCATTTTTGCCATAGACTTCGTCTGCCCTATTGTCAGTGGAACCAATACGGCTCTTACAATAATTGTAATAAGAATTATAACAATACCGTAATTTTCAACTACATGGTTATATAGAAATACAATTATGTATTCCAATCCACTCTGTATTGGTCTAAGAAACTCCATTATTTGTGCCAATTTATAATACCTTCTCCCTTATTACTTTACCGGGTCATATCCGCCCTTATTAAATGGATTACATCTTAATATTCTATATATGGCTTTTATACTACCTTTTAATACACCATACTTATTAATTGCATCAATTGCATATTCTGAGCAGGTAGGGTAAAACCTGCAGCTTTGAGGCAATATCGGTGAGATATTTTTCTTATAAAATCTTAATAAAAATAATAAAAACTTTTTCACAATTAGATTAAATAAATTATTAACAAACTATTCACTATTAATAAACAATGGTTACATGCGGTTAGAAAGGTATGGCTCTATAATTTCGATTACTTTAATTTTTAGTTCTTTTAAATTAATATCACAAATATTGCTATTTATACTAAACAAAACATCCAGACCACAGCAAACCTCTCCATCTATTTCTCTCAGTGCCTCTTTGATTACCCTTTTAATTCTATTCCTTAAAACCGCACTACCCCTTTTTTTGCTTACAGTAAATCCGATCCTCAATTTATTCTCTTCTTCAGGAATTTTAATCAGATATACTGTTATATCTTTATCCCTTCTATAGGGCCCTTTTTTTATTAATCTTAAAAAATCTTCTTTTCTTTTAAGTGTCTGAAATTTAATTACTATCTTCCTTCTTAATTTTAAGCTGAAAGTCTCTTTCTTCCTTTTCTTCTCCTGGCATTAATAATAGCCCTGCCCGATTTTGTCTTCATCCTGGCCATAAATCCATGATTCTTTTTTCTTTTCCTAACATTTGGCTGATATGTCATTTTCATATTTTACCTTACCTGTTTATTTTACTATTTTCGCACGGTAGTTGATTATACATTTTAATTTTTCTAATATCAAGGACACCGGGAATGCATACTATTTACTGGAGAAGTGTCTGTTCTGTTTATTTTCTTACGGATATCTCCTGTTAACTTTACATAACAGGTAAAAGTTCGTTATGTATAGTAAGAATTATATAGCATATGCTTTTTAATAATAACTATACATTTTACAATTATACACTTATTATTAACTATATATTACTTAACATTATTATTGTATATTAATATAATACTAATAATCATAATTCTTATTGTCAACAGGACCTCCGTTTTCCATTTATAAAACTTTAGAAGTTTTCTTATCTTTTACAAACAGGTGTTCTTTGTGAAAAAGTTTTTGGAATGCTATGGTTTTTTTCATTTTATACAGTAAGCTTTTACAAAGTATTTCAATAATTTCAAAAATCTTTCCACACCTGTTGAAAAAAATGTTGATAACTCTAAATTTCCCACTGTATTGCATGTCAAAAAGTATTTATCCTGTAATAGGCTTATAAAATATAGTAGCTTTTTTGATATTAAAATATTATTATTTATGTGTTGAAAACTTAACTTTCTGGAAAGAATTTGAAAAGTGCCAGTCTTTTTTCTAAAATATTTTTTGACATTTATTAAACTTATTAACCTGACTCTAACTCTAAGGTACGATTAATAATTAATAGTTTATAATATCAAATTGGACAACAATAACACTGAAACAAATGAATCAACTAAAAATAAACCTGATCTATCGGTAAGAATAGCAGTTTATGATAACATGCGAAGCATTCCAAGAGTAATTAAACTAGATTTTGATAGCATTGAAAATCTTATAAATGAAACATCCCAGAGAACTTATAACTTATCTCATGAAGCAGGTGGTAAAATTCCTTACACAATAATAAGAGAAATAATAGAAAACCTTATCCATGCTGATTTCAAGGAAGTTGTCGTAACAATTCTTGATAACGGTAACCACATAATTATATCAGACCAGGGACCGGGAATAATAGATAGAGAAAAAGCTTTTCTTCCAGGATATACCTCTGCCACTAAAAAAATGAAAGAATATATTAGAGGCATAGGTTCGGGTCTTCCAATAGTTAAAGAAACCATTACTTTCTCTGGTGGGACAATCGACGTCAATAACAACATAAAAACAGGAACAGTTGTATCTTTAAAACTAACTCCAGATCTTAATAAAATAGATTCCTCTACCACTTCAGAAACAAATATAGAAGATATCGAAAGAAATCTTTTTAAAGCCGGCGCTTTTAAAGAAAAAATCCAGACCGAAGATATTGATAGCTTTGAAAGTACAGTTCTTTCTGACAGACATCATAAAATTCTTTTTATAATCTTAGAACTCAATGAAGCTGGCCCATCTACAATTGCCCGGGAACTGGGTTTCAGCCTTTCGACTTCGTATCGCGAATTAATTTATCTTGAAAAGAATGATTTTCTTGTATCCGGTAGCAACGGAAAAAGAAAATTGTCCAAAAAGGGGCTAAAATACCTTGAATATTATTCAAATAATATTTAATATAAGGGTATTATGACGGATCTACAGAACATCTGGAAAGGTACTCTTGAGGATATTAAAAATAAGATTAATCTTTCTACATATAAAGCATGGTTTGAGCACATAACACCTGTGTCTTTAAAAAAAAACTGTTTAACTGTTTCAGTTAGTAGTTCCTTTGCGAAAGAATGGATTGAGCTTCGATATTCAGATCTTCTTGAAGAATCAGTAAAAAAAGTTACAAACAGTCCATGTAAAATAAAAATAATTGCAACATCTTTAGATGATAAAGACACTGATTACACCTATAATGAGCGTTCACCCGATAATCAGTTAGATAAAAGCCATAAAGGACAAAAGGGCAGGATTTCATCATTTAATACTAAATATACTTTTGATACTTTTGTTGTCGGTAACAGTAACAGGTTTGCCTGCACAGCTGCTCTTGCTGTTAGCGAGAAGCCCGGTAAAGCATATAATCCTCTTTTTATATATGGTGGTGTTGGTCTCGGTAAAACCCATCTACTTCATGCGATAGGACAATATACACACCAGCTTTATCCTGATAAGACAATAAAATATGTATCTGCTGAAACTTTTCTTAATGATTTTATTAATGCCTTAAGATACAAAGATATATTTTCGTTTAAGGAGAACTACAGGAATAATGATGTTTTACTCGTGGATGATATACATTTTCTTGAAGACAAGGAAGCAAGCCAGGAAGAATTTTTTCATACGTTTAACGCTCTACACGATACAAACAGACAAATTGTTTTATCGAGCGACAGGCCTCCGAAAAGTATCTCAACATTGGAAGAACGGTTGCGGTCAAGATTTGAGTGGGGTCTTGTAACAGACATTAAACCACCTGACTTTGAAACCCGTTTTGCAATATTAAAAAAATATTCTGAAAGAGAAGGTATCTGTGTTTCAGATGATATTATAAGTCTTATAGCTGAAAACATTACATCAAATATAAGAGAGCTTGAAGGCTCCCTTACCAGAGTTATCGCATTTGCTTCTCTAACTAATTCCAAACCAGATATTGAAATAGCAAGGAATGTTCTTAAAGACATATTACCTGACAACAGAGAACGTAAAATAAATATTCAATTAATTGTTAAAGAGGTATCAAGGTATTTTTCAATACCTATTAATGATCTTCTGGGTCCTAAAAGAAATAAGTTTATATCACATGCGCGCCAGCTTGCAATGTATCTTTCAAGAGAACTAACCAGTAGTTCCCTTCCAGAAATTGGAAGGTGTATTGGTAACCGTGATCACTCTACTGTAATTTATGCTGTATCGAAAATATCAGACCTTATAAACATAGATAAAACTGTATATACACAAATACAAGAGATCACAAATAGAATAAAAAACTCTTCTTAAGATGTTTATAACCTGTTAATAAGTAGTGTATGATAAAAAATTTTTTGTTAGTTTATTGTTAATAACAATGGTGTTTTTTTTATAATTATAGTATTTGTTTATAACTCTGTTTTTTTAAACAACATAAATATTATTTATTAACAATAATATACCCGGTTTTTTGTTATATATAGATGTTTTTGTTAGTTTTAAACATTTTTAACAGTTTTTATAGTTATTACTAAGTATTTAAATTAAATGATATATATATTAGAATATAACAAATATTTTTAATCACACTGGAGAAGATAAATGAAATTTCAAACAACAAGAAATAATCTTTTAGAAACAGCACTGTTTATTAATAAAACAATAAATCCAAAAATATCTTCACCTATATTAAACGGAATAATGATTGATGTGGGTAAGGAATTAACACTATACAGTACAGATCTTGAAACAAGTATAAAAAGTACAGTACAGGCAGTCATTTATGAAGAAGGAAAAGCAGTTGTGATATCAAAGATTTTTATTAATATATTAAAAAGTTTAAAAGAATCAAAAGTAGATATTGAGTTTGATAAACTTACAAATCAGATAAAAATAAGCTGTGGAAATGCTTTGTTTACATTAAACACATTACCAGCTGGAGAATTCCCATCTTTTCCGGAAATAAAAAAAGAAAAACAGGTTAAAATAAATATAGATAAATTTAAAGACCTTGTTTTAAAGGTCCAGAAAGCTGCTTCAATGGATGAAAGTAGAACAGTTTTAACAGGGATATTTTTTAATATAGAGAATGGTATATTTAATATGGTTGCAACAGATAGTTATAGACTTGCCCTTGTTAAAAACGAAATAGGTGAAAAAACTTCAACAATTGGTGTCATTGTTCCCGCAAAAGTGCTGGATAGTATAGCAAAGAGTGAATATAAGGGAAATGAAATTATTATAAATATTGAAGAGAATCAGATTAGTTTTTATCCTGTAGAAAATAACCAGAGCGAACACGGGAAAGATGTAATAGTAACAAGGCTTTTGTCAGGTAAATTTCCTGACTATAAGCAACTTTTGCCAGACAGGCTAAAACATGAAATATCTATAGATAAAGAAAAAATGCTAGATGTTGTAAGAAGGATAACTTCAATATCTCAAGACAGTGTTCCGGTTAAACTAACAATAGATAAGAGTAGAATGAGCGTTTCTATGAGTATAAGAGAAATAGGTAGCTCAAGTGAAGACTTTGAGATTCCATACGGAGGGGAAAGAATAGAAATATCTTTTAACCCGGAGTTTTTGATTGATGGATTAAATATAATGGACTGTGATAAAATAATAATGTCAATCGATGAACCTCTTAAACCTATAACAATAAAACCAGAAAAAAAAGACAATCCTGTTTATTTACTTATGCCTATGAGAGTTGTGTAAAAAGGAGTATAAACTGTAGCCTTTTTAAATAGATAATAAATTTATAATGAGCAAGACAGTGTTTATAAATATATGTATTATTGGTGCAGGGCGGCTCGGAACAACTCTTAGCTATGCCTTATCCGGAAAAGAATCAAGCGGCATAAAAATAAAAGCAATATCATCCAGAACCGACAATTCTCTTGATAGAGCAAAAGAATACCTCGGGCGAAATTCTGCCGGGATATTGTTTACAAAAAATAATATAGAAGCAGCAAAGACAGCAGAATGCGTCTTAATATGTACTCCCGATGATGCTATAAAACCTGTCTGTGATGAAATATTTAATGAAAAAATTTTTAAAGAAAAAATAGAAGACTATAAAAATAAATATTGTGTAATTCATTTTAGTGGCTCAAAGTCTCTGGATGTTCTTGATAGTGCCAGACACGCAGGTGCAGAAACCGCCTCAATTCATCCATTAAAATCTTTTGCATCAATTAATATGGCAGTAAAGACTCTGCCGGGCACTGTTTATGGTTTAACGTATTCCGGGGAAAGATCGGAAAAGATAGCCAGAAAAATTGTTAAATGTCTGGAAGGAAAAGCAATAAAAGTTGATGATGAAAAAAAACCTCTTTACCACGCAGCAGCCTGTATTGCGTCAAACTATATGGTGACATTATTAAATTATGCTGCAATGTTACATAAAAAAATAGGAATAAACCCGGAAGAGTCACTGGAAGGATTATTGAGTTTATCAGAGGGCACTCTGGATAATATAAAGAAAATAGGAACAGAAAAATCCTTAACAGGCCCTATTGCAAGAGGGGATGTCGGAACAATAAAAGAACATATGGAAAGCTTAAAAAAAATTTTTCCAGATGAGGATATAATGATATATAAAATAATGGGCAGGGAAACTGCTAAAATAGCCTACAGGAACAAGTGGATAAACAAGAAAACACTGGAAGAATTAGAGGCAATACTTAAGAAATAGACTGAAGAATAGATGGAATTAAAAAAGAGGGTGATTAAATGACTGTTAAAAAGGTAACTACAAAAGAGCTGATGGAAATGAAGTTAAGAGGAGAAAAAATAGCAATGCTGACAGCCTATGATTATCTTATGGCAACCCAGATGGATGAGTGCGGGATAGATGTAATTCTTGTCGGAGACTCGGTAGCAAATGTTCTGCTGGGATACAAAAGCACTATACCGGTCACCATGGAAGAAATGATACATCACTGCAAAGCCGTTAGCAGGGGAGTAAAAAGGGCTATGGTAGTCGGGGATATGCCCTTTATGTCCTATCAGGCAAGTGTAGAGGAAGCAGTCAGAAATGCAGGAAGGTTTTTAAAAGAAGCAGGAGCTGAAGCTGTGAAACTTGAAGGAGGGACAGAAATTTACGAAACTGTAAATAATATAGTCAGGTCCGGAATTCCCGTAATGGGCCATCTCGGGCTGACACCACAATCAATCCATCAGTTTGGAGGTTACGGAGTCAGGGGGAGAAATGATGAGCAGGCTTCAAAGATGGTTGAAGATGCAAAAGGGCTTGAGGAAGCTGGAGTATTTTCGATAGTTCTGGAAAAAGTTCCTGCACTGCTTGCAAAAAGAATCACAGAGGAAGTGAAGATTCCTGTAATAGGAATAGGTGCGGGAGTTTATTGTGATGGTCAGGTACTTGTAGCGCATGATATGCTCGGGCTATCAGGGGATTTCACGCCAAAATTTTCTAAAAAATATTCAGATATAGGGGATGAGATTAAAAGATGCTTCAGGCAATATATAGAAGAAGTTAAAAATAAGGAGTTTCCAGCCGAAGAACATTCATACTAAGATATCTTACATGATAAGTTCTTAAATTCTAATTATAAAAGAGCTGGAATCTGTAAGTCAGGAACCCACAGTTATGGAAAACATAGACAATCTTAAAAGTAATTTTAATTAATAGAAACATAATTATAAGTAATGAAAACTATAAACAAAATAGACGAATGCAGGGTAGCCATGCAAGAACTCCGGAAACAGGGAAACAAAATAGGTTTTGTTCCTACCATGGGATTTCTACATGAGGGGCACCTGAGCCTTATAAGAATGGCACAAAGAGATTGTGATAAAGTGATAATAAGTATATTTGTTAATCCGATGCAATTTGGTCCCGATGAAGATTTTAAGAAATATCCCAGGGACATAAAAAGGGACACCAGTCTGGCAGAAAAAGAAGGAGTTGATTATATTTTTAATCCTTCGGTACAGGAAATGTATGGTCAGGATCATAAAACTACAGTTGAGGTGAAAGAACTCAGCAGTGTTATGTGCGGGAAATATAGACCCGGCCATTTTGCTGGAGTGGCGACAGTTGTTTTAAAACTATTTAATATTATAAATGCTCACAAAGCATATTTTGGAGAGAAGGACTACCAGCAGTTGGTGATAATAAAAAAGATGGTGGATGATTTGAATCTCGATATCGAAATTAAAAGCGGTCCAATAGTAAGAGAGGAGGATGGCCTTGCTTTAAGTTCAAGGAATAGATATCTTTCCGGAGTGGAAAGAGAAAATGCCACCATCCTATACAGGTGTTTGAATATTGCAAGAGACATGATTGCCGGGGGAGAGAATGATCTTGAAAAGATAAAGAAAAGAGTATTAGAAGAATTGGAAGGAAATAAATTTGTTAGGAAAGTAGATTATTTTGATTTCAGAGATCCACTCACGCTCCAGGAGAAAAGAAGAGTTAGAAGGGGGGAAGACGGAGAAATACTTGCAGCTGTTGCAGCATGGATAGGCAACACAAGGCTTATTGACAATATTATGATAAAGGTATAGATATATGCCAGCAGGATGTAATGTTATATAGTATGGGTCTAAAAAGAAAGATGTTAAAAAATTGTTTGCGGGGGCTTTAGTTTTAAAAGATCCATTTAAAAAGATTAAAAAGAAAGAGATTATAAAGAAGTAATAGTGAATACTAAACAGGGAGTGTTAAATAAATTATGTTAGTCTGTATATTAAAAAGTAAAATTCACAGGGCTACAGTAACAGCCGCTGAAATTGACTACTCGGGCAGCATAAGCATAGATAAAAATTTAATGGAGCATGCAAATATACTGCCCTGTGAAAAGGTTCTGGTTGTCAGCCTTGATAGTGGTGAAAGGCTGGAAACATATGCTATAGAAGGGAAGAGAGGTAGTGGTGAAATTTGTATGAATGGTGCTGCAGCTCGGAAAATATTAAGAGGAGAGAAAATCATCATCCTGTCTTTTACTTATATAGAATACAAAGAAGCACTGGAGTATCGTCCAAAAATAGTATATGTGGATGAAAGAAATAAAATTACAGATGAAAAAAACCATGTGTTGAAGGATGATCAGTGTTAGTCTGGCTTCTTGATAAAACTAATAAAATTAAATTGAGTAAGTTTAAATATAAATATTTGTTATTTAAAGAAATTTTTTTAATCATAATTATTTTTTCCCTCATTCTTATGTTCATGCTGGTATCCTGCAGACCCGGAGATGATGAATCCACAAAAACTGTAAACTCCAATAATAGTAACGTAACAAGAGAAAACGGGCTTTATTTATTTGATTGTGAAAAAATAAAACTTGAGGGAACAGATACTACTGATATTAAAATAAAAAACTGTAACCTGTATATAGATATTTATGAGGAGCTTGTATTAATGGGGGAAGTAGAAAACATTTCCCCGGGAATTAAAACGGATATTGGAATAACATTGGATTTCTATGGTAAAAATGGAGATAAAATTATATCCAGAACAATACCGGCATTTGCTGATTATATAAAGACAGGAGATAGACTGCCATTTTGCTATTACATAGATGAAAAAGAAAAATATATAGATATGTCCGTTATAAAGATAGGAGTAAATTACAAAGACTATAATGAGATATTTGAAGGTAACCCTGTGGCAAAGATAGAGAAGTATTATTATGATGATGATGGCGACAGTTTGGTTATTGAAGGAAGAGTAATTAATATAGGGTCAGAAAAAATAAGGAATTTAAAACTCTTTTGCACTTTTTATAACAGCAGTGGAAAGGTAGTCTTTATAAGAAAATGTTATCTGCAAAGAGAAGAGATGATTCCGGATGAAGAACAGAATTTTAGTTTAAAGATATTGTTTGATGAATATATACCAGAATTTACAAATTATCGTTTTGAAGTTTTTTTCGAGGACGCTATTAAAACTCCAGTTAATCTATAACCAGTCTCTGTGTCTGAAATAAACAAGCATTCCTATTGATATTAAAATCATTAAACCTATGATTATAATAAAAATGTAAGGGAAATTTTGCAGGGGGAGTGAAACATTCATGCTATAAATCCCGGCTACGAGAGTAAGCGGCAAAATAATAACATTAAAAATGGTAAGTATTCGAATTATATTATTAATTTTGTTTGAGAGAAGCGACTGATGTGCATCTTGCACTCCTTCTATAATTTCTTTGTAATTTTCTAGTGTGTCCCAGATTTTTTCTACATGGTCAACAAGGTCGCCGAAATAAACCCCCAGGGCATCTGTTAAAAATTCCATATCTTTTATTTCAAGTGTTTTTAGAAGTTTTATCTGGGGGAAAATGATGCTTCTAAATGTCAGAATATTGGTTCTGATAAGAAGGATATTCCTGACATTTTCGCTGCTGGCCTTTTTAAAAATCTTACTCTCAACATCCTGTATATTTCTGTAAATTTTATTGAGTACAGGAAAACTGTAATCAATGAGTGTGTCGATTACTTTGTGTAAAAGGTAACCCACACCCTTATCAAGTATTTGTTTATTTTCAACCACGTAATCAAACGCTTCCTGAGCAGGTTTGCACAGACCTCGATGAACTGTCACAAGGAAGTTATTCCCGGTAAATATATTTACTGTAAAGGGCACAAGTTTGCCGGTTTGCTTGATAAAATAAGGGATATGTAAAACAAGAAAAAAATAGTTATCATACTCATCAAGCTTTGGTCTCTCAATAATGCTGAGGCAGTCTTCAATATCCAGTGGGTGAAAATTAAATTGCTCCTGCAAAAATTGCATATTTTCCCTGGAGGGATTTTCAATGTCAATCCAGATGAGGTATTTTGAATCCTTAATAAAGGGTATAATATCTTCCGGGGAAGTTTCTTCCAGTAATTCTTTGTTATTTTTATTATAGATCAGGGCTTTTATGCGAAGAACCTCCTTTAAAACTGTTCCATTTGAATAAATAAATCTCTACGAAATTTTATAATTTTTTATGAAAAAAAGAAATAGCAGAGGACTTTATATAGTAAATAAGAAGGTTAATTGTTAAAATATTTTCACTAACCGGTAATTTTAATAGTTTTAATAGCAAAAATAAAAAATTTTAAATAGATATGAAAGCGCGTTCAAGAAAGGAGGCTTCGGGTTAAGGTAATGATTAGAAGGATAATAATAAAGAGGATATCAATAATGCTTCTAATAGTATCAATTTGTATGGTTCTTTCTTTTTCAGGATGCAAAGCTGAAGTAGGTGTTAAATCAGAATTGCAGCAGAGCAAAGAGGACCGCCAGGGCGAAGAAGGAATTGAGGGAGAAGCAGGTGAAGAGAAGGCTATTTATATGGACACAAGCGTCCCTGTAGGAAAAAGAGTAGAAAATCTTTTATCTCTCATGACTCTTGAAGAAAAAATTGGACAGATGACGCAGGTTGCCCGGGATTTTATAATTTCTGATGAACATATTACCAGTTATGGGATAGGTTCAATATTGAGCGGAGGCGGCTCGGCACCACAGCCCAATACTCCTGAAAACTGGGCAGATATGTATGATAATTATCAACAATTTGCCCTTTCTTCAAGGCTGGGTATACCGATTATATATGGAACTGATGCAGTTCATGGTCACAATAATTTAAGTGGTGCTACTATTTTTCCACATAATATTGGACTGGGAGCGGCAGGTGATGCTGAGCTTGTGAAAAGGGTTGCAAGAATTACTGCAATTGAGGCTTCAGCAACAGGTATGGACTGGACTTTTAGTCCATGTATCGCTGTTCCACAGGATGAGCGCTGGGGGAGAACTTATGAGGGATTCAGTGAAAATAGTGAGCTTGTTACAGCACTCGGGAAAGCTGCAGTTGAAGGATATCAGGGCAACAGCCTATCTGATGACACCAGCATTCTTGCGTGTGCAAAACATTTTGCAGGTGACGGAGGTACAACTGGTGGCATTGATAGGGGGAATACTGAATGTTCAGAAGAAGATTTTAGGAATGTTCATATCACCCCTTATATCGGGGCAATTGAAGCGGGTGTAGGTTCAATCATGGTTTCATTTAACAGCTGGAATGGTGTGCCAGTGCATGCAAACTCATATCTTATAACCGATGTATTAAAGGGAGAGCTGGGATTTGATGGTCTGGTGGTTTCAGACTGGTCGGGCATAAATGGTATCGATGGGTTTTATGAGAATATGACAGAACAGGACATTATGGAAGGAATAAACGCAGGTATAGATATGGTTATGGTGCCGGATAATTATGTTGATTTTATCGTTACCCTGACCGGTCTGGTTAAGGATGGAAGAGTGTCTATGGAGCGTATCGATGATGCGGTAAGAAGAATATTAACAATAAAATTCAATCTCGGCCTTTTTGAGAATCCCTGTGCTGATAGAAGTAATGTGGGTCTTATAGGTAGTAAAGAGCACAGAGAGATAGCAAGAGAAGCAGTTCGTAAATCGCTGGTGTTGTTAAAAAATGAGAACCAGGTTCTGCCTTTGTCTAAAAATATAAAAAGAATCGTGGTTGCAGGAACAAAAGCAGATGATATCGGAAGTCAGTGTGGAGGGTGGACTATTACCTGGCAGGGTGAAGTTGGTGATATTACAGAGGGAACAACAATTCTAGAAGCGATAGAGAGTATTGTTTCAGAAGAAACCGAAGTGATTTATTCAAAAGATGGAAGTGATGTGCCGGAAGGTGCAGAAGTTGCAATTGTAGTAGCAGGTGAGACTCCCTATGCTGAATATATGGGCGATGATAGCGACCTGCTGCTGGGTGAAGTAGACGCAAACGCAATTAATAATCTAGCAGGCAGGGGTATTCCTGTTGTAGTAATTCTAATCACTGGTCGCCCGATAATAATAACAGACCACCTTGATAAAATAGATACCCTTATTGCGGCATGGCTTCCGGGAACTGAAGGGCAGGGAATTACGGATGTCATTTTTGGCGACTATGCACCTGCCGGAAAACTTTCATATACATGGCCTGCATCAATAGATCAGATACCAATAAATGATGTTGATGGTTCAAAAGGAGCACTTTTCCCCTATGGATATGGGTTAACATACTAATACGTATTAGCAGGGAATATTTTTTTAAGATTCTGGAGCTAATAAAGGATAATACATGCTTTTAGTAAGAGGTAAGTCCAGCATAGAGAGTAACAGATAGACCGGACGGAAGTTATTAAAATTCTTTATTATTAATTCTAAAACTTTGCAAAAAATTTTATTGTCTTTATCTAATAGATGGTTATAATATAAGTTAAAATGAAAATACTTATATTTTGTAATTTAGCTTATTTAATTTAAACAGAAAGTCAGGTTAAATTATGTTACCAGACTGGATAGACAAAAGATATGAAATTTTATGGAAATCATTCCAATCAAATCCCTTTCGCCTTGAAGATGCAGTTAAAGAACTTGGCAAAGGAACCGATGGAATAAAAGATGAGAAAGATGAAGTAATTGTAGTGTTGTCTGAACTAAGAAAAGAGGGGATACTTTCAGTAGAATTTGACCCGGAAGACGCAAGGAAAAGAATCTATAGGCTTAAAAGCAAGAAAGACATAATTTTAGATACTCTTTCATTTGATAAGAAAAAACTAACCAGAAGCGATCTTGAGAGAATATTAAAATCAGCAGCAGACCTTATAAGAACCAGAGTGGATTATTCTTTTATACTTGTTCTTCTCTTTTATAAGAGGATGAGTGATAAGTGGGAGACAGAGTATAGAGTTGCGTATGATGAAGCTATTGCTGATGGATTAAGCGAAGAGGAAGCAAGAAAAGAAGCCAAAAATTCCGCTTATCATGATTATAATATCCCAGAAGAATTTTTATGGGACAATCTGAGAAAAAAAGACCCGGCAAGAATTCCTGAAAATTTTTCCGGGGCAATGAAGGCTATTGCGGAAACTAACCCGGATTTAAAAATTGTGTTTGAAAATATAGATTTTGTTCAATTTACAACAAGCAGAGAAAATGCAGAGATATTAAGGCAGCTAATAGAGCTTTTTAGTGAAAAGTCACTCCATAATGTTTCTCCTGATATTCTTGGTGATGCTTACGAATGGATACTGAGATATTTTGCTCCACAGAAGGCAAAAGAGGGAGAAGTATATACTGCAAGAGAAGTTATAAAATTGATGGTTGAGATGCTTGACCCAAAACCTGGCCAGAGCGTTTATGACCCGGCCTGTGGTTCAGGGGGGATGCTTATAAGTTCTTACAAACATGTAAAGGATAACTTCGGAGAAGATTCAGCCAATAAACTTTTTCTTTATGGGCAGGAGGCAAATCCTAAAACGCTGGCTCTGGCAAAAATGAATTTAAATATCCATGATATTAGAAATGCCAATATTATCTACGGTGATACATTAAATTCGCCAAAATTTAAAGATGAGTCCGGGGATATAAAGACTTTTGACATTGTTATAGCCAATCCTCCATGGAATCAGGACGGATATGATGAGGAAGTTTTAAGAAAAGGAGAATTCTGGTCAAAAAGATTTGTTTATGGTTTTCCTCCCCGACAATCTGCTGACTGGGCATGGATTCAGCATATGCTGGCATCGGCAGATGAGAAAACAGGAAAGGTCGGTATAGTTATAGATAATGGTTGTCTTTTTAGGGGTGGCAAAGAAAAAGCTATAAGGTCAAAGATAGTTGAAGAGGATTTAATAGAGGCTATCATTCTTTTGCCTGAAAAGCTTTTCTATAATACAGGTGCCCCTGGAGCTATAATTATTTTGAATAGAAATAAACCCGATTTTAAAAAGGGCAAAATTCAGTTTATAAATGC
>JAQVEM010000052.1:3850-9430 GCA_028697935.1 Actinomycetota bacterium | reverse complement strand
TTATTCACCTTTACTATAAATGAAAAGTGCCCCGGGGTTTTCTTAAATATACTTTCTGTATATAAAAATACCCATAGAGAAACAATATTGCTGGATAACAACATTAAATTAATAAAGCCTTGACAATATAAAAATGCTATGTTAAATTAAGCTTAATCGTTTAAGCTAATCGTTTAAGTTAATAAATTAGTTTAATTTATAAGAAAATTTTAATATAAAATAACATAAAAAATATCATATTCTATAATCATCAATATGCTCGCAAAAAATACCCGGACAAAAAGTAAACTTAAATCAAAATAAAATTATATTTAAAATGCATACAATTATTTTAATTAATAATAATTGATTGTTGCATTATTGTTAAGCTATGTGATGTGGGGGGGGTGAGAAATAAATAAAAAAAGAAGAGATTTGTTCGAGACACTAATATAATAAAAATATATTAGAACCTTATCCCAAACAAATCTCAAAAAAAAGTTATCAAAAATAATAAAAAAAGTAAAGCAAAAGGGGGGTAGCCTATAGATTAAAAATGAATTCATTTTCAATAATTAAAAATCTTTTTAAAGGAAGGATTTTAAAATGAAAAAACCATTATTGTGGATATTAATTTTAATAGTAAGTGTATCAATGATTATTCCCTTTGCTGCATGTGCTGGTGAAGCAGCCCCCGTCCCCGAAGAAGAAGCTGAAGAAGAACCTGCGGTAACTGAAGAAACAGCTGAAGAATCAGAAGGAGAAAAAGAGCCAGTAACACTCAAATTTGTAGGCTGGGAAGCAAGCCCGCTGGAAACCGAGAGTGTTAGACAGGGCCTTGATATTTTTATGTCAAAAAATCCGAATATCACTGTTGAATATAACCCAATACCGGGAGAGGAGTATACATCTAAAATACTTACTATGATGATGGCTAAAACTGCCCCCGATGTTTTCTTTTGCTATGCTTATGATTATCGTTCATTTGCAAGGGCTGGAAATCTTCTGGACATAACAGATGAATTTAATGAGGTTTATAATCTTGACGACTACGTACCTCCAGCTTCAACTATAATGAATATAGATAATAAAGTATATGGCATAATCAGCTGCATTGTCTGCCCTGTTATTTATTATAATAAGGACATCTTTGATGAAGCTGGGTTGGATTACCCGCCAAGCGACCCTGCAGAAGCATGGACATGGGATGAATTTGTTGATGTTGCGAAGAAGTTAACTAAAGTTGAAAATGGCAAGGTTGTCAGGTATGGTGTTTACGGCCTTGAGAACATGTATAATTACTCAGCACTTATAATGTCTAATGGTGGTAAATTCTGGGATGATAATAACAATATAACTAAAACCATGATTAATTCACCTGAAACAGCAGAAGTTTTGCAGGCAATTTATGATCTTGCAGCAGTCGAAAATGCGACCACCTTTTTACCTGACCAGATGCAACAAATTGGCGGTAGCCAGAGCGCAACCAATCTACTTAAAAATGGAAATATCGCAATGCTGATAGATGGTTCCTGGTCTTTACAGGAAATTTCTCAGATGGACTTCAACTATGGTATGGGGGTATTGCCAAAATTTAAAGAAGCTATAACTCATGGACAGGCACATGTACATTCAGCAGGGGCAGATACCGAACATCCTGATGAAGCCTGGCAGCTAATCAACTTTCTTTCCAGTGATGATTATTTACTTTTAAATGTTCGAGCCGGATTATGGTTGCCTCACAAGAAAGAATATTACACAGAAGAGGGTGTAGCTAAATGGTATAATCCCGATGTTCACCCGGAAGGTTTTACCGATATGGCCCCGTATTTCGCAAATTCAGTAGTAGAACCAATGTCTATGAATACAAATTTAAAAGTCAATGATATCTTTCTTGAAGAATTGGGGAAATTCTTTACCGGTGCACAGCCTGTAGATGTGACGCTTGCAAATATTGAACAAAGGGCAAATGAGGAATTTGCCAGTTCTAAGTAAATAATATGTAAATTAGATAATAGATAGGTATTATATGCAGCCCTTTGCCACCTCCGGGCTGCATATAATATAACTAAAAGGAAAACTTAAATGAAGAAGAAAAAACTTTTAGATAGAGACAGTACATGGAGCTTTATTTTATTGATGCCCAATATTGTGATTTTTTTGGTATTTTCTTTAATTCCATTGATAGCTTCATTTTTCATCAGCCTTACTGATTGGGATTTGTTAACTCCAATGCAATGGGTTGGTTTTACAAATTATAAAGAACTATTTAGTGACGATATATTTTTAAAATCATTATGGAATACAATTTATTTTACTCTTGGTACGGTACCGATAGGAATTATAATTTCACTTCTTTTGGCTGTGGCGGTAAATCAACGTATAAAAGGAATCAAAATATTTAGAGCTGCATTTTTTCTTCCAGTAATAGCATCCTGGGTAGCTGTAGGTCTAATGTGGATGTGGATGTATGACAAGCAATTTGGTTTGTTAAATTATTTCCTGGATTTAATCGGGATAAAGGGACCCCCATGGTTAAGCAGCATAAAATGGGCAATGCCTTCTATTATTATAACATCGATATGGAAGGGAATAGGATTTAATATGATGCTCTTTCTATCCGGTTTACAGGGAATACCAGAAAGTTATTATGAAGCTGCAGACATAGATGGTGCAGGATGGTTTGGTAAATTTATGCACATCACAATTCCGTGTCTTTCCCATACTACACTTTTTGTCACAATTATATCTATTATAAATTCATTTCAGGCATTTGACCTGGTTTACTTAATGACATTTGGAGGGCCGGCAAGAGCAACTTCTGTTCTTGTTTTTTATTTATATCAATGCGCCTTCAGGTATTTTAGAATGGGATATGCAAGTGCAATAGCTTATGTAATCTTTTTCATGATTTTAATTTTCTCAATTGTTCAATTTCAGCTTCAGAAAAAAAGAATAACGGTTTAGTTAAAAAGGAGTGGTAATGAAAAAAAAGAATTTATCAAAAGCTGTGCTTTATATAGTTTTAAGCATAGGTGCATTAATTATGATCGCTCCTTTTATATGGATGATCAGCACATCTCTGAAGTCAATAGATGAAGTATTTACATATCCACCAACTTTATTTGGAAAGACTATTAGATGGGATAATTACGCAAGAGTTTCTGACAGATATCCATTTGGACACTGGTTTATAAATAGCACAATAGTAACTACTGTTGTATTAGTCTGTCAGTTATTTACAAGTTCTCTTGCAGGTTTTGTTTTTGCAAGGCTTAAATTCAGATATAGAGATGTAATATTTCTGGTGTATTTAGCAACTATGATGATTCCTGTTCATGTAACTATTATACCGGTTTTTATAATTATGCGAGAGCTGGGCCTGATTGATAAACTTCCTTCTCTAATCCTGACTGAAGTTGCAACAGCATTCGGTACATTTTTAATGCGCCAATTTTATATGACTATACCGGATTCACTGGAAGATGCTGCAAAAATTGACGGTTGTAACCCGTTTGGTACCTTCTGGAGAATATTTCTCCCACTATCAAAACCAGCTCTTGCAACTCTGGGTATATTTATTTTTATGGGTATGTGGAATGACTTTATCAGGCCCCTTATATTCATAAATAGTGTAGAAAATATGACTCTTACACTTGGATTAGCTAACATGAAAGGGATGTATGCTACCGACTGGCCTGTTATGATGGCCGGTGCATTTATTAGTATGATTCCAATTCTAATTGTTTTCTTATTTGCACAGGACTTTTTTGTAAAGAGTATAACTCTAACTGGACTGAAAGAATAAGATATGGATAGTAATTAATAATATAGTAATTAAATTTTTGAAGAAAAGGGATTTTAATGGAACAAAAGAATGTTTTTAGAAAAAATGTACCCAAAAAAATGGTAAGGGTAAATGATAATTTCTGGGGCAGATATATTGAACTTGTTAAGAATGTTGTAATCCCATATCAGTGGGATGCTTTAAATGACAATATAAATATTGCAGAGCCCAGCCATGCTATAAGAAATTTTAAAATTGCAGCAGGTTTGTTGAAAGGTGATTTTTATGGTCAGGTTTTTCAGGATAGCGATGTTGCCAAATGGCTGGAAGCTGTAGGATATATTTTATCAATAAACCGGGATTCTGAACTGGAAGATAAAGCTGATGAAATTATTGATATTATTGAAAAGGCACAGCAGGATGATGGGTATTTAAATACATATTTTACGATTAAGGAACCCGGTAAAAGGTGGACAAATCTTCGCGATGACCACGAGCTTTATTGTGCAGGGCATATGATTGAAGCTGCTGTGGCTTATTTTAAAGCCACAGGGAAACGGAAGCTTCTTGATGTAGTATGCAGGTTTGCAGATTATATTGATACTGTGTTTGGAACGGAACCGGGTAAAAAAAGAGGTTATTCAGGCCACCCTGAGATTGAGCTTGCGCTGGTTAAACTATACAGGATTACCGGTGAAAAGAAATATCTTGCATTGAGCAAGTATTTTATTGATGAGCGGGGCAAAACTCCAAATTATTTCGAGTTAGAAGCTAAAGCCAATGTAGCAAGCAGTGAAGCCAGTGAAGACAGTAAGTGCAGGGTAAATGAAATATGGAAAAAATTAGGATTAAAATACTGGCAGGCTCATTTACCGGTGCGCGAGCAAACCACAGCAGAAGGGCACAGTGTCAGAGCTGTATATCTGTATTCAGGTATGGCAGATATTGCAATAGAAACTGGTGACCAATCACTTATTGAAGCATGTAAAAAATTGTGGAACAACATTGTAACAAAAAAAATGTATATTACCGGGGGCATAGGTTCCACTTCTTTTGGAGAGTCCTTTACATTTGACTATGATTTACCCAATGATACTATATATTCTGAAACCTGTGCGTCAGTAGGCATGGTGTTTTTTGCTCACAGGATGCTTCAAATTGAACCGGATAGCGCTTATTCAGATGTTATGGAAAGAGTATTGTATAATTCGGTTCTCAGCGGGATATCACTTGATGGAAAAAAATTCTTTTATGTAAATCCACTGGAGGTCTGGCCTGAAGCAAGTGAAAAAAGTAAAATAAAGGAACATGTAAAGGTAACCAGGCAATCATGGTTTGGATGTGCCTGCTGCCCGCCAAATGTTACAAGGTTGCTTGCTTCTATTGGTCAGTATATATATTCTGTTCGCAAAGATGAAATATATACTCATCTATACATTGGAAGCGAAACAGAATTAGATGTATCGGGAAGTAAAGTAAAAATTAAGCAGGAAACACATTATCCCTGGAACGAAAGAGTAAAAATAAGTGTTTTTATGGATAAAAAGAAAGAGTTTTCACTTTTACTTCGTATTCCTGGATGGTGTAAAAATGCAAAACTATTTGTTAATAATGAGGAATTTAATGCTTATAACATCAGGGTCAACGGTTATGCAAGATTGAGACGTGTCTGGGAAAATGGAGACCGTGTTGAGCTTGTTTTACCAATGGAGGCGCAGCGTATAAAGGCACACCCTGCTGTTAGAGCAGATACAGGGAAGGTAGCAATCCAGAGAGGGCCTGTTGTTTATTGCCTTGAAGAGGTTGATAATGGG
>JAQVEM010000052.1:0-3750 GCA_028697935.1 Actinomycetota bacterium | reverse complement strand
TGTTGAGCTTGTTTTACCAATGGAGGCGCAGCGTATAAAGGCACACCCTGCTGTTAGAGCAGATACAGGGAAGGTAGCAATCCAGAGAGGGCCTGTTGTTTATTGCCTTGAAGAGGTTGATAATGGGCCTAATTTACATGAGATTGTGTTACCTGTAAAATCTGAATTAAAAGCAGATTATGATGAAAATTTGCATGGAGGGGTAACGGTTATAACTGCGCAGGCACAAAGATATAATTCAGAATGGAAAGATGATGAGCTGTATAGAGCTAAAGAAGAGCCCGGCGGAGATTCTGGAGAAGGGTCTGGAGAAGAGTCACAATATAAGCCTGTTACTTTAAAATTTATACCATATTATGCGTGGGCAAACCGTACACCCGGTGAAATGATAGTGTGGATTAATGAAAGATAATGGAAGATAATAAAAGACAGGTAAAGTGTATTTTAACAGATAAATGTATTACCAGATTGTAAGGAAAGGAACTATTCTATAAAAACTGTTTCTATAAAATATAATAAAAATATCATAGTTAAGTAGACTTCAAAGAAGGGAAGGAATTGCAAAGGTGGTTACTATTAAGGATATTGCGAAGAAAGCTGGTGTTTCAACAGCTACAATATCGTATGTCCTGAATAATGAAGGGAAGATAAGTGAGGAAACCCGTAGAAGAGTTCTTAAGATTGTTGATGAAATGAACTATAAAAGAAATACTATTGCCAAGAGCTTAAGAACCAGTAAAACCAGTACCATTGGTATTGTTGCAGAAGACATAACGGTTTTTAACACTTCAAGTATAATAAACGGGATTAATAAATTTGTTGAGGATCAGGGATTTCATATAATATTAACCAACCTGAGGCTCCACCAGAGAACCGGTCTCAATTATTCTAATATTAAGAGTTACATGGCAGAGATATCAGAGAGCATAGATGTTTTACTGAGCAGGCAGATTGAAGGAATAATTTATATCGGTGTTCACCCGAGGGATGTAACAGGTGTTGTTAGAAAGACAAATAAACCAACAGTATATACATATTGTTATACTTCAGGGGATGATTATTGTGTAAATTATGATGATAAACTTGCTGCTTATGAGATTACTAATTATTTTATCAAAATGGGACATGAAAATATTGCTGTGATAAGTGGGCCCGCTGACTCTCTTGCAACCTGCGAAAGGCTTCATGGATATAAGGATGCTCTTAATGAAAATAATCTATTATATAATCCTGATTATATTGAGAGCGGAGACTGGGAGTTTGAGTCTGGAATCAGTGCGATAAAAAAAATTTTATCAAAAAATAAGAAACCTCCGACTGCAATATTTGCTATGAATGATTTAATGGCAGCCGGGGCAATTGAAGCCGCTTTTGAGCTCGGCTATTCTGTCCCTGATGATTTCTCAGTTATTGGTTTTGATAACAGAGAATTCAGCCGATTTTATAGACCCAGAATTACAACTATGGATTTACCATTAAATAAAATGGGAGAAAAGTCTGCAGAGATATTGATTAATTTAATAAACGGTAAAAAAGTCAATAAAAAATCATATAAAATAAGGTGCCGGTTAATCAAAAGGGACTCAGTAAAGAAAATAAAATAACAGGTAAAACACCAGCAGTTAAAACAATATAAATTGAAGATAGATGAAGATAGTATATAATTAAAACTTCTAATTTATAAAAGTAATACAGTACAAATATTTATTTCAGGGAACAGTAAAACTTCATAGCCCTGCTAAGAATTATTATTAATATGCAGATTTTTAATCATATCTCCAATTTCTTCTTCAGATATCCTGCTTGTATCAAAACCTTTCTGGTCCAGCCATTTTTTAAATTGTAGCTGTGATTTTTTTATCGATTTTTCATATTTGAGTTCTTCAGCCATTTTTAAAAGATTCTTTTGTTCTATATATCTTTTGTAAGATATAATTACTGCTTCAGGAACGCAACCTCTTGTGATAATGTAGGTATCATTTTTATCAGATATCGCATCTACTATTTCTTTGATATTATTTCTGGCATTTGTAATTCCTATTATATGTTCCATAAAAACTCCTTTTCTAAAAGGTTGTTTAAATTGTACATTAAAATTTATATTCAGGTATGATTTATTATTATATACCATATGTATATTTTAATATAGTATAAAATCTGTATAGAAATAGTATTGACATACCTAACAATATATTTTATCCTATTAAAACAAATTTCTTTACATTATGCAATTACTTATAAGCATTAATGGGTATATACGCTAAAATTAATAGTGAAATAAATAAAAATAACAATTCTTTCAATATAATCGTTGCTGACAGAGATGTCGCTACATTTAAGAAGTTCCAGAAGTTAAGTGACAGATTCAATTTCATAAATCTAAGTAGTTATTTTGCTGTAAGTTTTATTCTGGAGTATGAAAAAATTGATTTAATTATTATAAGTAGAAAAATCTCTAATTTACCTGAAATTATAGAAAAGGCTGCCAGGAAGAAAATCAGTGTTTGTATTCTGGGGAAGGATATTAGCTTGCCCATAAATGAGGACGAGGTTGAAAGTATAATATTAAAAGAGGCGGATAGAAAATATGAGAGCAGGAAAAACAGGCGATTTGGCCTTAAAAAATATGTCATAGGCTTATTGAAACCAGATGTCAGTAGAAGGGTTAATTTACAGCAGGAGTTGGAAAACAGTAAAAAAAATAAAGGGATTAAAAATGATACTAAGACTAAAGTTGAAACAGAAGATAAAAATAAAGCTGTACGTAGCAAAGAGTTAGAAAAGGAGGTGGGTAAAGAAGTAAGCAAA
Organism: Actinomycetota bacterium; assembly: GCA_028697935.1. Classification (GTDB taxonomy): domain Bacteria; phylum Actinomycetota; class Humimicrobiia; order Humimicrobiales; family Humimicrobiaceae; genus JAQVEM01. The sequence goes on along the minus strand of JAQVEM010000052.1, from coordinate 942 downwards.
GATGCTTCACAAAATTTTGTTAATAATTTAAGTAATAAAAACTCATTTGGGTATGAAGAGAAAAACGATGAAGAGAAAAACGAATATAAAGATGTTATTAAATACACAGGTGGCACCAGGTCAGATTCTAAAAAGGGCTATGTGCAATTTAATAGTGACAGAGATTTAATGCTGGAAAATGATTTAAAAAATATGAGTATAAAAACCATAAAACAAAAAGTGATTGTATTATCAAGAGCAAAAGGTGGAGTAGGGAGCACTACAATTTCAATTTTTCTGGCTTTTATGCTTAAAAAAATTAATACGTTACTGGTCGATCTTAATTTTTCTGAGGGAGGGGGAGATATAAGTTACTATCTTGGTATCCCAAAATCGCCAAATATTTTGAATTTTGTTGATGGGTATAACAGAGAGTCTCTAAAAAATTCAGTGATAAAAATCAGGGAAAATTTGGATGTCTTGCAGGCTCCACCAACATACGAAATGTCCACGAATATAGATCTACAGGATATTTATTGTCTGGCTGATGTTGCCAGAAAAAAATATCATTTAATAATATTTGATCTACCAAATAAGTTTGATGACTCATTACTCGGCATAATAGATCTGGCTGATTTACTGATAATGGTATCAGATGATACTCCCGGAAGTATTGGCAGACTTATAGAGATAAATAATAGATTTTTTTACGATGATATGGAAAAACTATTAATTATAAATAAATACAGTAGAGCAAATGGCTCGGGGTTACTTAAAAATCACATTGGAGATTTTTTTAATCTGAAGGATTTTGTATTTATAGATGAAAGCGAAACATTAAGAGGAAAGACAGAATTTTTAAATTTTAATTTTACCAATATTAAAAGTTTTAATAACCTGGCAGAGAGAATATTTAATTTATTAACCTGTGACTAAAAGGAATAACACAATGAGTAAGAGGTA
>JAQVEM010000051.1 GCA_028697935.1 Actinomycetota bacterium | reverse complement strand
TCACCTTCTTTAGCCATTTGTTCCAGTTTTGGGATAACTACCTGAAGAAGTTGTAATATTATAGTAGCTGTTATATAAGGCATTATGCCAAGTGAAAACACTGCAAAATTACTTAAAGCTCCTCCTGAAAACAGGTCCATCATGCCCAAAAGTCCGGCTTCAACCTGCTCAAAAATTTTACTTGGATCAACACCTGGTACAGGTATATTAGCACCAAGTCTGTAAAGGGCCAGGATACCAAGCGTAAAAAGTATTCTGTTACGAATTTCTTTTATCTTGAAAGCATTTGATATTGCCCTTAACACTAAACCACCTCTGCTTTTCCACCAGCTTTTTCTATTTTACCTATTGCGGTTTTACTAAAAAAATTAGCCCTGACAGTAATTTTTTTTGTAATTTCACCTTTACCAAGTATTTTTAAAGAACCTGTTTTATTTGTTATAAGACCGTTCTTTTCTAAAAAATCATAATCAATAATGCTGCCCTCATTAAACCTGTCCAGCTCTCCTACATTTATGATATTATTTTCTTTCTTTCTAGTATTTTTAAAACCCTTTAGATGTGGCAACCTCCTCTGAAGGGGCATCTGTCCACCTTCAAACCCTATTCTGGTTTTTCCTCCAGATCGTGAGAGCTGACCTTTGGTACCTCTTCCAGCTGTGGTCCCATGTCCTGAACTATTCCCCCGACCCACTCTTTTTCTTTTTTTTATAGATTCTGGAGAACCTAAATCACAGAGTTTCACTACTTTCTCCTTCCAGATTTACAAAAATTAATAAAACATTATTAACTAACTTCCACAGCTTTTTCTTTTTCCCTTAAAGCTTCTATCTCCCCGGGTAACCTGAGCATCTTCAAGCCTTCGACTGTTGCTCTGGCTATATTAAGAGCATTGGCGCTTCCAAGAGACTTTGTAAGAATGTCCTTCACACCTGCAAGCTCGACAATTATTCTTACAGCTCCACCTGCAATAACTCCCTTACCCTGTGAAGCCGGTTTCATAAAAACATGACCTGCTCCAAAACGACCTTCAACTGAATAAGGTATTGTTCCATTAACTATTGGAACCCTGAACATATTTTTTTTTGCATTGTTTATGCCCTTCTGAATTGCAGTGGAAACTTCGTTTGCTTTTCCAAAACCAACTCCTACCATACCATTCATATTGCCTACCGCTACCAGAGCACTGAAGCTAAATCTCCTGCCACCTTTTACTACTTTGGCTACTCTTTTAATTTTTATTACTCTTTCAACTAACTCTGTATTTTCGGATAATTCAATCACTCAATTCCTCCCTGGAGATAATTTTAAAATTTTAATCCACCTTTTCTTGCTCCTTCAGCCAGAGCTTTAACCCTGCCATGGTATTTATAGCATCCTCTATCAAAAACAACTTCACTTATTTTTTTCTTTTTTGCTATTTCAGCCAGGGCTTCACCGGTCCTAAAGCTTATATCAATTTTACCCTTATCTTCTTTTTTACTTTCAATACTTTTACTTGATATACCTGTAATTGTGGCACCGGTATTATTATCTAATATCTGACCGTAAATATATTTGTTGCTGCGATAAACAACAAGTCTTGGACGGTCGCTCCCGCTTCTAACTTTATAACTATTCCTTAGTTTTCTTTTTAAGCTTTTATTTTTTCTTTCAAATTTATTTTTCATTAAAACTCCTGTAAAAGTTTAACTGCCAGAAGCAATTGACGTTTTGCCAACTTTTCTTTTTATTATTTCACCCTCATACCTTATACCCTTACCTTTGTAAGGCTCGGGTTTTCTTATACTTCTAATTTTTGCAGCTGTTTGTCCAACTACCTCTTTATTTATTCCCCTGACTATTATTGTAGTATTATCAGGAACATCAAAAGTTATTCCTTCTGGAGGATTTACTATTACTGGATTTGAGTAACCTACAGATATTTCCAGATTATCACCCTTTTTTGATACTCTATAACCTACACCAACTATCTTCAGGGTTTTATTAAAACCATCTGTTACACCTATAACCATATTATTGATAAGACTTCTGTAAAGCCCGTGTTTTGCTCTATCTTCATTGTCATTTGAAAGAGGAATAACAGTTAATTTTTTATCTTCCATATTTATCCTGACAGAGTTCTTATCATATTTTAGCGAGAGCTCTCCTGCTTTCCCTTTTACAACGATATTATCCTCATTTATTTTAACCTCTACATCGTCTGGAATATTTATAGGTTTCTTTCCTATTCTTGACACCTTTAACTCACTCCTCTACCATATAAAGCATATTACTTCTCCACCAACCTGCTGCTTTTTTGCATCCTTATCAGTAAGCACGCCTTTTGATGTAGACAATATAACTGTTCCAAATCCGCCGAGTGCTTTTGGAATTTCGTCTTTTCTAACATAAACTCTTAGTCCCGGCTTACTTATTCTCTTAAGTCCACTTATACTACATTTCCTGTTTTTACCATATTTTAGATACACTCTAATTATGCCACCAGCGCCCTCATCTTTGTGGATTTCATAACTTTTTATATAACCTTCTTTATCCAATATTTCTGCTATTTCTGCTTTAAATTTTGAATACGGTATATCTACGCTGGTTAATCTAGCAATACCTCCATTCCGTATCCTGGTCAACATATCTGAAATAGGGTCAGTAATACCCGACATATATATCCTCCATATCTCCCTTTTACCAGCTGGACTTAGTAAGCCCAGGAATTTTCCCCTCATGTGCCATTTTTCTAAGGCATATCCTGCATAACCCAAACTTTCTATAAAAACCTCTGGACCTCCCACACTGAATACACCTGTTATATTTTCTCGTTTTGTATTTAGGTTCTCTTTTTTGTTTCTCTATAAGTGATTTCCTTGCCAATTATTTATCTCCTTAAAACTTAAAATTTTTATTTTTTGAATGGAAACCCAAATTCTTCAAGTAAAAATATTGCTTCTTCATCGTTTTTAGCTGTTGTAGTTATAGTTATATTCATACCCTTAACACTTAAAACGCTATCATAACTTACTTCCGGAAAAATTAACTGCTCCTTTATTCCAAGAGTATAATTTCCACGACCATCAAAACTTTTTCTGGAAAGACCTCTGAAATCCCTGATTCTCGGAATTGCAACATTTAACAGCCTGTCCAAAAACTCATACATTCTATTGCCTCTTAATGTAACCATACACCCGATCGGGTTTCCTTCTCTTAGCTTAAAGCCTGCAATTGATTTCCTCGCTTTAGTTATAATAGGTTTCTGCCCTGAAATAACTGCGAGTTCCTGGCTTGCAGATTCCAGCTCTTTTATATTCTGGGTTGCAGAACCAACGCCCATATTAATGCAAATCTTTTCTATTCTGGGTACTTCCATCACATTTTTAAATTTATATTCTTTCAACATTTTAGGAACAATTTCCTTATTATACTTTTCTTTTAATCTAGGTTCCATTAATAATCACCCGGCTATTTTAAATTATTCTAAATTTGCTGTTTGCATTTTCGGCATATTCTTACTTTAACACCTGGTTCTTTAACTTCAAAACCAACTCTTGCTGCCTTACCGCAATTCGGACAGATCAATTTAACATTAGAAATAACAATAGGCCCTTCCTTCTTAATAACACCACCTGGCTTGCTCTGATCTTTCTGCCTTGTATGCTTTTTTATTATATTGATGCCTTCAACATATAATCTATTTTCAGCTGCTTCTATACGCAACACTTTTCCGATTTTTCCTTTATCTTTACCTTTTATTATTTCTACCCTGTCATTTTTCTTTATCTTTAACATTTTTAATCCCCATTAATTAATAAACCAAAAAATTAAACTACTTCAGGTGCAAGTGAGATTATCTTCATAAAATTTTTATCCCGGAGTTCTCTTGCTACAGGACCAAAAATCCTGGTTCCGCGAGGGTTACGCTGTGCATCAATAATAACAGCTGCATTATCATCAAATCTTATATAAGAACCATCAGCTCTTCTGTATATCTTTTTTGACCTTACCAGAACAGCTTTTACAATGTCACTTTTTTTTACAACCCCTCCAGGGTCAGCAACCTTTACAGCTGCAACAAATATATCACCAACACATGCGTACCTTTTTCGAGAACCACCCAGAACTTTTATACATTCAATTACATGCGCTCCTGTGTTATCTGCTACATTTACTCTTGTTTCAACCTGAATCATTTTTTAATCCCTCTTTACTCAGCTTTCTTTATAACCTCTACCAGTCTCCATCGTTTTGTCTTACTCAGGGGTCTGGTTTCAGAAATTTTTATCACATCACCTATTTTGCATTTTCCATCAGGGTCATGCACTTTAAATTTTTTTACTTTCCTCAATATTTTTTTATATAAAGGGTGCTTGTAGTAAGATTCTACAGCAACAACAACTGTCTTATCCATTTTATCACTAACTACTGTACCTATTCTTGTTTTTGCTTTTGCGCTTCCCAAAAAATCCCCCTTAAATATTTTGTACTTCTTTTTTTATACCTTTTTTCTTAATTTTATTTTTCTTTTGATTTGCTTTCTGCCAGCTTCCTCCTCAGTGTCTGAATCTATGCCAGCATTTTCTTTAATCAATTCTTTTTTCCTATTCAATTCCTTTTCTCGAAGAAGTGTTTCTATTCTTGCTATATCCTTTCTTAAATTCCGTATTTTTACAGGATTATCCAGCTGACCTGTTGCTTTCTGGAACTTAAGAGCAAAAAGACTCTTTTTAATTTCTAAAAGTTTTGCTTCTAATTCCTCTTTTGTCCGTTCTCTTAATTCTCTCAACTCATTTACTTTCATTTTTTATATACTCGTCTAAAATTCCTCATAAATAAATTTTGTTTTTATTGATAATTTACTGGAAGCCAGCCTGATTGCTTCTTTAGCAACTTCCATACTTACACCCGAAACCTCAAATAATATTCTGCCTGGTTTGACCACAGCTACCCAGTCTTCAGGGGCACCTTTTCCTCCACCCATACGCGTTTCGGCAGGTTTTTTAGTTACTGGTTTATGAGGAAAAACATTTATCCATACTTTTCCTCCTCTTTTGATATATCTGGTTAGAGCTACTCTCGCAGCCTCGAGCTGTCTGCTTGTTAACCAGCCAGACTCAAGTGCCTGCAGACCATATTCTCCAAAAGAAAGCTTTGTGCCCCCTTTTGCTCTGCCTTTCATTTTACCCCTGTGTACTTTTCTGTATTTAACTCTTTTAGGCATTAACATTGCTGCCATAATATATCACCTGATCCTAAATCAAATCTTAAACTTTCTCTTTTACTTTATTACCCTTATCCTGAAATTTTTCTTTTTTTATTTCTTCGTCATCAAGTATAACATCTCCAAGATATATCCATACCTTGACACCAATCTTACCAAAAGTTGTATTAGCTTCCGCAAAACCATAATCAATATTTGCTCTTAGTGTATGTAGAGGAACTCTTCCTTCTCTGTACCATTCAGTCCTTGCCATTTCGGCTCCACCCAATCTTCCTGCACACTGGACTCTGATGCCTTTTGCTCCTGCCTTCATGCATAAAGAAACAGCTTTTTTCATAGCTTTTCTATAGCTGGCACGCCCTTCAAGCTGTGAAGCAATTCCTTCAGCTACCAGTTTCGCAACAAGTTCAGGTTTCTTTACTTCAATTATATTTAATTGAATAATACTACCTGTTCTTTTTTCTATCAGGTCTCTTATATCATTAATTGTTGCCCCTCTTCTTCCTATAACAATACCGGGCTTTGAAGTATGCACATCAACTTTTACTTCTTCCTCTGTTCTTTCAATTTCGATTTTTGAAATCCCTGCATTTCCCAGTTGTTCTTCTATTATCTTTCTTATAATAATATCTTCTTCAAGAAAACGGGGATACTCCTTTAAAGCGAACCACCTTGATTGCCAGTCTTTATTAATTCCAATTCTGAGTCCATTAGGATTTACCTTTTGCCCCATCCTTAACCTCCTTCCCTTTTCCATCAGATACATAAACTGACAGATGAGTAGTCCTTTTTCTTATCCTGGTGGCTCTGCCTCTTGCTCTTGGCTTAAATCTTTTTAATGTTGGACCTTCATTTACCAGTATTTTTGTAATATATAAATCTTCTTCTTTCATTTTATAATTTTCAGTCGCATTTGCTACAGCACTCTGTATTGCTTTTTTAACTACAACTGCTGCTCCTTTCGGAGTAAATGACAAAATATCTATTGCATCCTCAATAGGTTTTGTTTTTATCATATCAACTACATATTTTACTTTTCTTGGTGATATTCTTATATATTTTTCTACAGCTTTCGCTTCCAAATCTCCAGCCTCCTTTTTAAAAATCTAAGACCATTATTTTTTTACAGTAGTAGTCCTCTCACTTTTCCCTTTAAAAACGTGCGGTCTTATAGATCTTGTCGGTGCAAATTCTCCAAGTTTATGCCCGACCATTGATTCTGATATAAAGACCGGAATATGTCTCCTGCCATCGTAAACAGCTATAGTATGGCCAACCATTTCCGGGAAAATAGTTGAACTTCTGGACCAGGTTTTTATGATTTTCTTCTCTCCTGAATCATTTAGTTCATTTATTTTCTTCATTAATTTTTCTTCTACAAAGGGCCCTTTCTTTAGAGACCTTGACACTATACCCCTCCTCTAAGCACCATAGCAATGCTAATTAACTTATTTATTTCTTCTTCTGACTATATATTTATCATTTTTATTATTTTTCTTCCTCGTTCTGTAACCCAGCGTTGGTTTTCCCCAGGGTGTAACAGGGTTCCTTCCTGCACTTTTATTTTTACCTTCACCACCGCCATGAGGATGATCTACCGGGTTCATTGCCGTTCCTCTAACAGAAGGTCTCACCCTGAGCCATCTTTTTCTTCCTGCTTTACCCAGATGAATAATCTCATGGGTTGTATTCCCAACCTGGCCTATACACGCTCTACAATTTAATCTAACCAGTCTTACTTCACCTGAAGGGAGCTTTATGCTGGCGTAATCTCCCTCCTTTGCAAGAAGTTGTGCTGATGCTCCGGCAGATCTTGCAAGCTCTGCTCCTTTACCTTCTTTTAATTCTATATTATGTATTATTGTTCCAACCGGAATATTTCTTAACTGCATAACATTACCGGCTTTAATGTCAACCTTTTCTCCAGACATTAAAATATCCCCAACTTTTATTTTCAGAGGTGCTATTATATAACTTTTTTTACCATCTTTATAGCTAAGTAAAGCAATTCTTGCACTTCTATTGGGGTCATACTCAATAGCTTCTACACGTGCCGGAATACCATCTCTCATTCTTTTATAGTCTATAACTCTGTATAGCCTCTTGTGGCCACCACCGCTATGCCTTCTTGTAATCCTGCCATTGTTATTTCTTCCAGCAGATTTTTTAAAAGACCTGGTCAGTGATTTTTCCGGCCTTTTTTTTGTTAAAACTGTAAAATCTGAAACTGTTCCAAATCTTCTACCTGGAGAAGTAGGTTTATATTTTTTAACTGCCAACTCTAATACCTCCTGTCAGATCAGACAGACTCAAAAAAATCAATCTTATCTTTTTTACTAAGGGTAACTACAGCCTTTTTCATGCGCGAATTTGTACCCATCGATCTACCAAGCCTTTTTGGTTTGGGTTTAATATTTATTGTACTTATCTTTAAAACCTTAACTTTAAATATATCTTCAATTGCTCTTTTTATTTCACTCTTTTCTGCTCTAATATCCACAAAGAAAGAGTATCTTTTGCTCTGCACTCCGGCATAACTTTTTTCAGATACAACTGGAGATAAAATTATATCTCTCGGATCTTTCATTACTTAAACCTCTCTATAAAATCATTCAACGAACTCCTCGTAAAAACTATATAATCTGCTACAAGCATAATATAAGTATTCAAACCTCTAACGCTTTCGATCATAACATTCTGTATGTTCCTGAAAGATTTTACCTCATTATTATCAAGATTATCAAAAACAATTAGTATTTTTTTACTTTTATCCAGATTTAGTTTTCTGAGCACCATTTCAGCTTTTTTAGTGGCTGGTTTCTCAAATTTTAACTCATCTATTACAATAATTTTTTTATCTTTATATTTTTCTGATAACGCCATTAGTCTGGACTGTTTTATAACTTTTTTGTTCAATTTAAAAGAATAATCTCTTGGCACAGGACCAAAAACTACTCCGCCGCCTTTCCACAAAGGAGACCTTATTGAACCTGCCCTTGCGTTTCCTGTACCCTTTTGTCTCCAGGGTTTTTTACCACCGCCACGCACCTCACCTCTATCCTTAGTTTTATGCGTACCAGCTCTTAATGAAGCAAGATATCTTTTAACTTCGTAATATAATACCTCAGAGTTGATCTCTTTATTCACAAGTTCATCCGGTATTTTAATTTTTTCTATCTCTGTGCCATCATCAATATTTATTACACCAAGGCTACCCATTTTACTCTCCTAAAAACAATAGTCTATTAGACTTTCCTTAATAAAACAAAACTCCCTTTAGCGCCTGGAACACTGCCCTTAACCAGAATTAAATTCTGGTCTTCAATAATATCAACTATTTCCGAACCCCGGATTGTAACCTGCTTATTACCCATCCTGCCCGGCATCTTTTTCCCTTTTGCTATTCTTGAAGGAGTAGAGCACATTCCAACAGAACCAGGTATCCTGTGAGAATGAGAACCATGCGACATTCTCCCTCTTTGAAAACCATGCCTCTTTATTACTCCAGCAAACCCTTTGCCTTTATTGTTTCCTGTTATTTTTACCTTATCACCTATTTTAAAAATCTTAAGGTCGATACTGTCACCGGGTTTATATTCACTGTTAAATTTGTCTACCCTGATTTCCCTTAAATATTTTTTTGTCTCTATTTTATTTTTAGCAAATTCACCTTTATGGGGCTTACTTGCTTTCTTATCCTTGATACCGCCAAATCCAATTTTCAGAGCATTATATCCATCTTTTTTTTCATCTTTAACCTCAACAATTACACATTGCTCTGCTTCTATTGCTGTCACATATAAAGCATTACCCTTTTCATTAAATATCTGCGTACATCCAAGTTTTTTACCATATATTGCATTTACCATCTTTACATCACTTTCCAGAAGACACTTTCTTTTAAGATTTTATCTCTATACCCACTCCAGCAGGTAAATTCAATCTCATTAATAAATCTACCGTTTTAGGGTTAGGGTCTATGATATCTATAAGTCTCTTATGTGTTCGTATTTCAAAATGTTCTCTTGAGTCTTTATCTACATGAGGAGACCTTATAACACAATACACATTTTTTTTATTCGGCAGTGGAATTGGACCAGAAACTATTGCACCAGAATTCTCGACCGTTTCCACTATCTTTCTTGCTGAACGATCTATTATTTCACTATCATAAGCTTTTAATTTAATTCTAATTCTCTGACCCGATTTACCTGGTGTCATTACTTCTCCTCCTGCTTTTTTTCATCTCTATTTTTCTACTCAAGTATCTTTGTAACACTACCTGCTCCTATCGTTCTTCCACCTTCACGTATAGCAAACCTCTGTCCTTCTTCCATAGCTATGGGAGATATAAGGTTTATTTCCATCTCAGTATTAT
>JAQVEM010000050.1 GCA_028697935.1 Actinomycetota bacterium | reverse complement strand
ATACAGTCATTGACGCTGGCTGGCTTGTCTCTAAAGCCGCCATTTTAAACTCTCCGGTTATACTTCATATAATAATAGGTGTTTTTGTTTTAAATATAATTATGCTTCTCATGCATTTCACCAGAACTATAAATATTGACCTGTGGAATTACTGGAGCTTTCTTCTTGCAGGTTCACTTGTTTTTTCCATTACCGGTCTGAAATGGATTGCTATACTGGTTGCATTAATAACAGCAGCCATAACTTTAATTTTATCAGACATTTATGCAGTATATATTAACAGTTATTTTGGAATTGATGGTATATCAACTCCTGCAGCACCTGTTATCTGCTGGGCACCTCTGTCGCATTTTATAAATACAATTTTTGATAAAATTCCTTTCATCAAAAAATTTCACTTATTCTATGAAGAAATCCAGTATAAAGTTGGAATTTTTTCAGAACCAACAATAACTGGCTTCATTTTAGGCTTCATAATAGGAGCAATTACCCGCTACAGGACTTTTTCCCTTAATCCCGGTGCCAGCCTCCTCTATGCCCTGACAAGGGGGCTGGTTTTGTCTGCCATTTTTATAATGTTTCCGAGAGCTGTAAATCTTCTCTTTAAAGGCCTTACCCCTACAATAAAGGATATAAAAGATTTTATAAAAAGGAAAATAACAAAAAGAGAAATATATATTGGCCTGGACCCTATAATACTGGTCAGTATGCCTTCCACACTTATTTTATCTGTTTTTATAATTCCATTAACCGTCTATATTTCAACAATTCTACCGGGAAATACTGTACTTCCTGCTGCAGATCTTATAATGATCCCAATTATATTAACCTGGGTCATCACTATATCTAACGGAGATATAATAAGAAGCGTTATCCCGGCAATTATTATTATCCCCATTATCCTGTGGATAACAGGTAATATGGGTAATGTATTTACAGATTTTTTCCTTAAAAATGAAATAGAACTTATAGAAGGTTTTAAGAAAATTTCAAGTATCGGGGGTAGCTCTAATATATTTTTCTGGATTCTGCTAAAAGTTATAGAACCAGTATTTAATTTGTTTATATAAGGCTGTTCTGACTGCTTTAACGTTACTTCTCTTCTTCTCTATCTGTTATCCTTGTGGTATATTCAGTATACAAATTTTTTTGCATACTGGATTCCCCACTAAAATTGCTAATACCATTCCTTTTAAGAACTGCCTTTATCTTTTCATCATCATATGCAATGATTTTTTTTACATCAAAAACACCGGTTTTTGCCACCCATAAGTCTGCTGTACCTGAAATATATGGAAAGAAAGAACATTTTTTTATTATTTCTTCCCATGGAATTTCTATTTTTGAAGCCAGGTCCATATAACTTATGTCAGGATTTTTTTCTATAATATTCCTTGCCTGCTTAACTACTTCCAGATTTACCTCTTTTTCTATTCTTTTCAGGTTATAGGAAGACAGGGTTAAAAAAATTCCGTAAATAAGAACTACAGGAATTATGAAGTAATAATACCGGGATAAAAAAGTTAAGATATATTTCCCTGCCCTACCAAGAAATGTTTCAAGCCAGATATTTGCCATGCTATCTGTATCCTATGAGAAATAAATGATTCCTCTAACTATCTCTATGCTATTATTTTCTTTATTAATACTGATAATGTTCAATTATATAAAGAAAGGAGTAATAAAATAAAATTTTTATTTTACACCTTATATATCTGGTGGAGATGAGCGGGATCGAACCGCTGACCTCCTGCTTGCAAGGCAGGCGCTCTCCCAGCTGAGCTACACCCCCACATAATAAATATTAAATATAATAGAGCCTAAACTAAATTATAATAGAACCCAAATAATAGTAAAACCCTAAATAAATAATAATGGTGGGCCTATCTGGACTCGAACCAGAGGCCTCATCCTTATCAGGGATGCGCTCTAACCAACTGAGCTATAGGCCCCTACTTATTTTTTTACCAGATGAAAAATAGCAATTTAATATTTTTTTGTCAAGGAAAACACAAATGCCATACCTTATTCTGTATAGACTGTATTATATATAAAGTATCACAAATATCAAAACATCTATTTTAAAACCGACCTCTAAAAAATAAAATTAATTTTCTTGCTTATAATTACTTTCCCCTTAATCCCTATCAATCCTCTGATGCAACAATTGAATAAGAGGCAACCTTTGCTTTATCTCCAAGATTAATAATCTTAACTCCCTCTGTAGATCTACCCATTCTTGATATTGATTTAGCCGGGATTCTTATAAGCACACCGGTATCAGAAATTACCATAACATCATATTCATCCTTTAATATACCGGCACCGGATACTTTCCCTTTCTTTCTGGTAATCTTTAAAGTTCTAACGCCAAGCCCTCCTCTTTTCTGCTTCTTATATTCTGATAGCTTTGTTCTTTTGCCATAACCGTTTTCGGTCAGAACAAAAAGGTCCGCGTCTGTTTCTTTTACTACCATCATAGAAAGAACCTCATCATTCTTTGAAAGTCTCATTCCTATTACACCCTGAGAGGCTCTTCCCATAGGTCTGCAATCTTTTTCACTGAATCTTATAGCCTGGCCATTTCTCGAAACCATTATAATGTCATCGGTACCACTCGACTTTTCTACCCCTATTAATTCATCGCCTTCTTTAATATTAATAGCTATAATTCCATCTTTTCTGGAAGTATTATAAGCTTCGATAGAAGTTTTTTTAATCATACCCTTTTTGGTTGCCATTATTAAATACTGGTCCTCACCATAATCTTTTACAGCAATTATAGCTGCGACTCTTTCACCGGGTGCAAATGGAAGTAAGTTTACAATAGCCTTGCCTTTTGACATTCTACTCCCGGTAGGAATCTGATGGACTTTTATTCTGTAAACTTTCCCCATATTTGAGAAAAACATTATGTAGTGATGAGTCGATGCTATAAAAAGATGTTCTACAAAGTCATCTTCCTTTAAATTAGTTCCAGTTACTCCCTTGCCACCTCTTCCCTGTTTCCTATATGTCGTTACTGGAACTCTTTTGATATAACCTGAATGAGAGATAGATATTACATTTTCTTCTTCCGGTATTAAATCTTCAATCTCAATATCCGAAATATCTGTAGTTATATCTGTTCTTCTTTCATCACCATACTTCTTCTTTATCTCTTTCAGCTCTTCCTTAATGACTCCATATATCAACTTATCATCTCCAAGGATTTTTTTTAGTCTGTCTATCAACTCTATTAATTGCTTATGTTCTTCTTTTATTTTATCCCGCTCAAGACCGGTTAAACGATGTAATCTAAGGTCAAGTATTGCCTGCGCCTGTATCACAGTAAGTTTAAATTTCTTCACAAGTCTTTCCCTTGCAGTAGGGACATCTTTTGATGACCTTATTGTTTTTATTACTTCATCCAGATTATCCAGCGCTATTAAAAGCCCCTGCAGTATATGTTCTCGTTCCTCAGCTTTTTTTAACTCATACTTCGTCCTTCTTACTACAACATTGTATCTGTGTTTTATATACTCATCTATTAAGCTCCGTAAATTTAAAGTTTTTGGTATACCATCAACAAGAGCCAGCATTATTATTCCAAAAGTATCTTCAAGCTGGGTATTTTTGTATAAGGAATTAATCACCACGCTCGGGATTGCATCCTTTTTTAGTTCTATAACTACTCTCATTCCACTTTTATCAGATTCGTCCCTGAGATCATTAATTCCTTCTATTTTTTTAATTCTTACCAGTTCGGCTATTTTTTCAATAAGATTTGATTTATTAACCTGGTACGGAATCTCGGTTATTATTATCTGGGTTCTGCCTTTTTTAGGCTGTTCCTGATGCACCCTTCCCCTTACAACAACACGACCTCTTCCTGTTTCATAAGCTTCCTTAATTCCCCCTATGCCCATTATTATCCCACCGGTAGGAAAATCCGGACCCTTAATCCTCTTCATGAGGTCTTTAACCGAACATTCAGGATTATCTATGCAATAGATTACTCCATCAATTACCTCGGTGAGGTTATGCGGGGGTATATTTGTAGCCATTCCCACCGCAATACCTGATGAACCATTGACTAAAAGATTTGGAAATTTAGCAGGTAATACCACTGGCTCTTTCAGGGAGCTATCAAAATTATCTATAAAATCTACTGTGTCCTTGTCGATATCAGCCAGAAGCTCCTCTGCAATAGGAGAAAGCCTTGCCTCTGTATATCTCATAGCAGCAGCTCTGTCACCATCAACAGAACCAAAATTTCCATGTCCATCTATTAATACATAACGCTGGGAAAAATCCTGGGCCATTCTTACCATAGCATCATAAACTGCTGTGTCACCATGAGGGTGATACTTTCCAAGAACTTCACCTACAATACGCGCACACTTTTTGTATGGTAAACTGGACCTCATCCCCATATCATTCATGGCATACAATATTCTCCGGTGAACCGGCTTTAGGCCATCTCTCACATCGGGGAGTGCTCTGCCTATAATTACACTCATAGCATAGCTGAGATATGAATCCTGCATTTCAGATTCAATTTCAATATTCTTTACTTTACCTCTTAATTCAAACACCATTTACTTTTACACCTGACTTTACTATTGCTCACCACTTTATTTTAATTTTTACCTTTATTAATAACTGCCAAATACTATCTTTATATATCCATTCAGTTCATTCTTTTATTCCTTTATAAAAAGTACTCTTTTGCCTGCTGCAATATAATTACTGATTATAAATTATATATCTATAAAGGATACACCTCTCGCATTTTTCTCAATAAACTCTCTTCTCGGCTCTACCTTGTCGCCCATCAGAGTTGAAAAAACATCATCAGCAATCAGTTTATCTTCAATTTCAACTTTAAGCAGCGTTCTTGACTCTGGATTCATCGTTGTTTCCCAGAGCTGATCTGGGTCCATTTCCCCCAGACCTTTATACTGCTGGACAGTAATCTTTTTATCCTCATATTTTTCCTTAAGGCTCTCGAGTTCTTTATCACTATATGCATAAGAGACTTCTTTATTATTTTTAACCTGATATAAAGGTGGTTGTGCTATATAAACATAACCAGCCTCTATTAATTCTGGCATGTAACGATAAAGAAAAGTTAGAATTAATGTTCTTATATGAGCTCCATCAACATCAGCATCTGTCATTATTATTATCTTATGATATCTGGCATTTTTAATATCAAAATCTTCCCCTATTCCCGAGCCCATAGCAGTTATTATTGCCTGAATTTCTTCACTGCTCAGCACCCTGTTTAATCTTGCTTTCTCAACATTTAATATCTTACCTCTTAGAGGTAGAATTGCCTGAAATCTTCTATCCCTTGCCTGTTTTGCACTTCCTCCTGCTGAATCCCCCTCTACAAGAAATAGTTCGCAGTATTTTGGGTCATTTATGGAACAATCAGCAAGTTTACCTGGAAGAGAGCTGCTTTCCAGCAGGGATTTCTTTCTGGTAAGATCTCTTGCTTTTCTTGCTGCAGCTCTTGCTCTGGAAGCTTCTATACATTTACTTACTATAACTTTACCTATTGCAGGATTTTCTTCCAGAAATTCAGAAAGTTTTGTATTAACAGTAGATTCAACAAAACTTTTTATTTCACTATTACCCAGTCTGGTTTTAGTCTGACCTTCAAATTGCGGATCTTTTAACTTAACGCTTATAATAGCAGTAAGACCTTCCCTTATATCCTCACCTGAAAGATTCTCATCTTTCTCCTTCAACATGTTCGTATTTCGTGCATAATCATTTATCGTCCTCGTAAGCGCACCTTTAAAACCACTCAGATGTGTTCCGCCTTCTGTGGTATTTATATTATTGGCAAATGAAAATATGCTTTCTGCATATCCGGTTGTGTATTGCATAGCAACTTCTACTTCATGGTCATCTGCTTTATTTTTGAAATAAATCACATTTTTATGCAGAACATCCTTTTTCTCGCACAGATACTTTACAAAATCTACTATTCCACCATCATACTGATACACTTCTTTCTTTTCCGGCTTTTCTCTTGAATCTACCAGAGTTATTTTTAAACCTCTGTTTAAAAAAGCCATTTCCTTCATTCTGCTTGCAAGTATTTCAAATTTGTAATCTATTTCTTCAAATATTTCTCTATCAGGATAGAAAGTAATTGCGGTTCCATGAGCACTGGTTTTTTCACCTTTTATTAGATCAGTAACAGGTTCTCCTCTTTTAAAATCCTGCCTGTAAACATATCCATCTCTTCTTACTTCCACAATTAATTTCTCCGAGAGAGCATTTACAACAGAAACTCCAACACCATGCAATCCTCCGGATACTTTATATCCTTCACCTCCGAATTTACCTCCTGCATGCAGTTTTGTGAGCACTATTTCAACTGCCGACCTATCATATTTTTCCACTTTTTTAACAGGTATCCCGCGTCCGTTATCCACTACAGTAACAGAGCTATCTGCATTTAATACAACCAGCACGCTATCACAGAACCCGGCCATTGCTTCATCTATGCTGTTGTCTATAACTTCATAAATGAGGTGATGAAGTCCCCTCGAACCGGTGGATCCAATATACATGCTCGGTCTTTTACGAACTGCAGATAGTCCTTCGAGAACCGTTATATCTTTAGCATCATAGCTTGATTTTTCCAAAGAAAATCTCCGCCTTTCCGTTAATTTTATTCTTATTCTACTAGATACACAAATAAAGGGTAATAAGTAAGTATAAGAATTGTCTTAATACCCATTACCCTTATATTGATTTAATATAAAAATTTTCCTGTTAATATTCAGGTAATTTTAACACCAATATTTTGTAATATTATATCATATTTTGACTAAAATTTGGTAAAAACGGGACTGCAAATCTTAAAGATTTTGTCTGAATTTTATGCTTTTAACAACATCTTCCCCAACAAACAAATTTATCCGATCAATCAGTTGTCCGGACATCATCCTGAGTTCATTCGCCCATGTAGAACTGGCTACTGATATATACAATGTATTTCTAACTAACTTTACAGGTCTTGCTTTTTTGCTTATTTCTGTTCCTACAATTTCTTCCCAGTGACTGAATATGTTAGTAACATTTAATTTAGAATCCATATTTAAATCTCTTATAAGACCACCGATTATACTTTTTATATCCTCAATTTCTTTCATATCTTTTACATATAAACATAAAATAAATACTAAAATTTTTTAAACTCTTTATAAATCAAGAGGTGTTATGCCATTATCCTGGACAAGCATTTTACTTCCGAATTCCATGTCCAGTTTATCAAGATAACTTATATTTGTAGCAGTTATAAATGTCTGATATTTATTATTGACAGCTTTCACAAGCATTTTTTTTCTTTCAATATCAAGCTCAGAGAAAACATCATCCAGAAGAAGAACGGGATCCTCTTTTATCTTTTCTTTTAATATGCCCAGTTCACATAATCTTAAACATATAGAAGCTACTCTCTGCTGTCCCTGGGACCCAAAAAATCTCAAATTTTTTCCGTTAAGCAAAATTACAAAATCATCCCTGTGGGGTCCTATTGTTGTAATTTTATACTGCATATCTTTATCAAAATTCTCTCTTAATTTCCAGTAAAAAACTTCCTCCAGGTTCCTCCCTATACTTCTCGCTCCCACCACAGAATTATTTTCATTCTGAATTTCTACATCCTGGTAATTCTCGAGACTTTCATTCTCAAAACTGTCCGGCATATTTTTTCTATTCCAGCTGAATAAATAAAATATTTCTACAGACACCCCTTTAAAAAAGTTTTTCATGTATTCTTTAAATTCAGGCTTTATTTCATTCAAGAGTTTATATCTCTTTTTTATAATACTGCTCCCATACTTTACCAGATTGCTATCCCAGGCCTCAAGAGTTGAGTTAATGCTTTCATCAATTTTACCACCAGTACCTTTACCAGCACTTTTAATCAGGCTATTCCTCTGTACAAGTATTTTCTGATATTGCAGTCTCTGTCTGTAATAGCTACTATCAATTTTCTCAAGCAGACTATCAAGAAAATTTCTCCTTTCCGAAGGACCATCTTTTATAATTTTCAAATCGTCAGGGGAAAAAATTACAGTAGGAAGTATTGATACAAAATCTGTCTTTTTTCTTCTGGTTGTTTTATCTACCCTTATCCTGGTTTCGTTACCTTTTCGCATTTCTATTTCTACAAGATGGTTCACAGGGCTAACCCCATCTGAACCAACAATAGCTCTTATCCAGGATTGCTTACTTCCCCACTTAATTATTTCATCCTGAGTATAAGTCCTGTGAGATTTGCCTGTTGATAAATAATGTATGGATTCCAGTAAATTTGTCTTACCATTTCCATTATTACCAAAAATTAAAATTGTATTTTTTTCAAAACTTAAGTTAACGTGGCTATAATTTCTATAGTTTACCAGTTCTAATTTTTTTAAGTACACTACCCTTTAATACCCCGACTTTTATTTCCAGCCAATAACTTTATAAAAAATATTATCTTTGCTTTTTACTCTCATACTAGCTTCTCTCCTTTATACTTCTTCTGTGCGGCAGCACGATTATTAACCAGTATGTAAGAGCCACCATTATAGCGCCGCCTATGATATTGCCGATTGTTACAGGCAGAAGATTACCAAGAAACCCTGTAATATTAAGCCTGCCAAGAGAGACCCCTTCTGACATACTGGATGCCATATTCACAACATCTGAATTTCGTTTTAGCAAAATTCCAATGGGAATAAAATACATATTTGCAACGCTGTGTTCGAACCCGAGAGCCACAAATGCCGTTATTGGAAATATAATGGCAGCGATCTTACTCACAACATTTCTTGCACTGTAACATAACCATACAGCCAGACAGACCAGTAGATTGCACATAATACCTCTGGTAAAAGCTTCAAGAAAAGTTAGATTTACCTTATCCGCTGCTATTAAAACCATCTTTGCCCCGAGCATATAATCTTTCATTTTCCAGAGGCCTGTAAGAAACATAAGAAAGACCATTAAAAGAGAGCCTATAAAATTACCGAGGTAGCTTATTCCCCAGTTTTTTAGCATTTGTTTATATGTTATAACTCCAGATGCAGCACCCATCATAAGCATATTATTTCCTGTGAAAAGTTCCCCTCCTGCAATTACTACTAATATAAGCCCGAGCGAGAAAGCAATCCCCCCCAGTGTTCTTGTAAGACCAACGCTCAGACTGGAATCAAAAACTACCAGAGTAAAAAATCCTGCGCCAAGTGAAATGTAGGCTCCTGCAAGAATTGCGAGCAGCAATAAGCTTAAAAAAGAGAGCTTTGATTTTGATACACATGCACTTTCAACTCTTTTTTCCATTTCTGCCGGCTGATAATCATCAAAGTTAAATCCTGCCTGTCCTTCTTTTACTTTTGATTCTGTCTCCACTATTTAATCTCCTCTCTTTGAAGCATATTAAATAATTATTATTGATTATAGTCCCCGGTTCCATCAGCCACCAGCTTTATTAATATTTATAATATTAATAGTAACATATCTGCGCTGCATTACTTACTAACCACAGGTATAACTTCTGTTGTTACTATTAATCGCTAATCTGCGGAATTCTTTCCATGCCAAAGTTAGAGGGAAATACTCCTGTCGGGCACAGGCTCATGCACTCCATGCATTTTTCGCAGTATTTAAAATATGATGATTCCGGGATAAATGCAAC
>JAQVEM010000049.1 GCA_028697935.1 Actinomycetota bacterium | reverse complement strand
TGCAAGATTTATCACAAATCACCTCTTACTTTTTTCACATTACTTTTCTATTACTTCTCTATATAACATAAGGTAAATTGTTTATATATAAAAAATGGAGCGGAAGACGGGACTCGAACCCGCGACCCTCACCTTGGCAAGGTGATGCTCTACCAGCTGAGCTACTTCCGCCTGACCTTATTTTTTACTCCGGTTTACCCTGTTTACCCTGGATTATTATATTAGTATTTTATCGTAAAACAAATATTATCCAGTTAAAAAATAAATGTCAATAAATGCTCTAATATAATTCTGGCATAAAGAACTTTAAAAATTTATGAAAATTATTATATAAAATCTTAAGAATTAACAAACAGCCAAAGCTTAAAAAAACAATTTTTTTAATACTTTATTAAATTATATTTCCCGATGCGCTTTCATACAGGGTCTGTTATTCATATAATGATTATAATAGTATATTACTTTAATCTATTATTCATATGTTGATAAATTGCCATAATGAGGGATGCTGCTATACAATGGCACATTTCCATACAGGTCAGCCAGTTCAAGCCCGGAATTATTACTTATTAGCCTGACCCAGATTCCTTTTTTACCAAAATCCTCTGCTTCTTTTTTTGAATCAAAATATATATCTATTCTATTACCTTTAATTTTCCCACCGGTATCCTCTGCGGTAAATACCCCCATTTCTTTAATTTCAACTTTTGTTCCCAGAGGAATTACATCAGGGTCTACCGCAATTATTCCTTCCTTTACATCTTCACCTGTTACAGTTGTATCATTAGTGCCCTGCGCCGGGTCATTAGCACTATAACCTGTAGCAATAAAATAATACCAGTCAACTTCTTTTTTTACTTCTTTTATTTTTGTTACAACGACTTTTTCTTCTTCTGGAAGCTCCACACTTTTTATAAATGGAAATAAAGAAGCAAAATTATAATCTTTTAAAAATAGAAATGATAATACTCCAGATAACAAAGTTATTACAAGAATCCAGAATAAAATATGCACAGTTATATAGTACTTCTTCATATTCTAATCCTTTCTCTAAACCTTTCTCTCCACAATTTTCTGTGTCTTTACATGTCTTCTTTACACGCCTTCTTAACTATATCTTTTTATGTCTTCTTATGCCTTTACTGCCTTCCTGTACCCTGCAAATTAAAATAATAATAATTTAATTAAAACATTTATTAATAATATCTGGCAAACTGCCTTATTATATATAAAAAAACAAGAAAATCAACCCCTGGATAATTAGCACCAAAATATTTAAAATCCTATTGACCGAACAGATGTTCGGTAGTATTATAAAAGAACAGTTAATTTTATGCTCATTTATGCACACAAATCATTTATAAATATGCTATCAGGGGTGGCAAAATGACTTTTTTTTCGCATCTTCATGTACATAGTGAATACAGCCTGATGGAGTCCACAATAAAAATAAAGGACCTGATAAATACTGCTTCCATAAATGGAATGAAAGCAGTCGCCCTTACAGATAAATATGTAATGAGCGGAGCCATAGAATTTTATAAAGAAGCAGTGAGAAATAACATAAAACCCATAATAGGCTGCGAAATCTGCGTTAGAAACAACGAAATTCTATCCCATCTTATCTTGCTTGCGGAAAACATAAAAGGATATGGAAATCTCTGTAGAATAGTAAGCAAATCCCATCTGGAAAAAAATGGGCCACTACCTGCAGTAGAGTTTTTCGATATTAAGAAGATGAGTGAAGGGCTTATAGGGCTTGGCTGCAGTAAAACAGGTGAAGTCTCTCTCCTCATAAAAGCAGGAAAGCCTGACAAAGCTTTACAATCTGCATTCTGCTACATGGAATTATTTGGGGGCAATTTCTTCCTTGAAATTCAGAGATACCCGGAGAGAAGAATTGACCTCAGGGCATCATCGGATTCTGAGATACTGATTAACTTTGCTGCGAAACATAATCTTCCTATCATAGCAACAAATAATGTGCATTATCTGGTAAAGGATGATTACAGAACATATAGATATCTTTTTAAAATAAAAAGTATGGGAATAGATGGTGCTGCTTCAGGAAAACCAGTCTGTAATGATGAGCACTACTTTAAGTCACAGGCAGAGATGATTTCAATGTTTGGTGACATACCACAGGCAATTTCTGCTGCCAATCTCATAGAAAATAAATGTGAGTTAAAGCTTCCTCTTATCAGTATAAATACTTCACTCTATAAAAGGAAGAAGCTATTGCCGGATAAAATAAAAGAAAACAAAACGGGACTAAATAAAGCAGAGGCAAATAAAGCAGAGGCGAAGCAGCTCAAAAACTTATGTTTTAAAAATGGGCTAAAACGAAGATATGGAGATAATCCCCCTCCCGAAATTTACGACAGACTAAAAAAGGAACTGGACATAATAATAGAGATGGGACTGTGTAAATATTTTCTTGTAGCAGCTGATATAGCAGAATTTGCCCGTGAAAATAATATTCCTATCTGCGGTAAAGGTTCGTCAGCAGGGAGCCTTGTATCCTATCTTCTCGGTATCTCTGATATTGACCCGATAGAAAATAATCTTTATTTTGAGAGATTCCTGAACAGGGAAAGAAGAGAGCCACCTGATATAGATATTGATATATCCAGTAAAAGGAGAACAGAGATAATAAAATATCTTACCTGTAAATATGGCACAGATAGCATTGCAAGAGTATGCACCTTTTCTACTCTGAAACAAGATGCAGCAGTAAGAGAGGCAGGAAGAATACTTGGCCTCGGAAAAGAAGAGATAGCAGACGAAAATATAACAGGCGAAGAGACGGTAAATGAAGGGACAGTAAATGAAGGGACAGTAAATCCAAAAAAAATTTCCTGCAAAGAAATTAGCTACATTTCCAGAAAGATTAAAGATTATCCGAGACATGTTTCCATGCATCCTTCCGCATTTATCATATCCGGACCCGAGTTTGATGAAAAGATTCCGCTTACCCTTTCCGGAACCGGAGAAATAATGAGCCAGTACGATATTGACAGTGTGAAGGAGATGGGACTTTTTAAAATAGACCTCATAAGTTCTCTTACCCTGAGTCTGGTAGATGATGTAGCAACAATGTTAAAAAAAACAAGAAATATAGACTTTAATCCCCTGGAAATAAAATATGATGACGCCACAACATTTAATTTAATAAAAAATGGAGACACCCTCGGAGTTTTCCAGCTTGAGAGTTCCGGCATCAGACAGCTTGCAAAAAAAGTAAAGCCATCTACTTTAAATGATATTACGCATTTAATTTCTCTTTACAGACCGGCCCCCTCTGCTACAGGAATGACCGGAAATTTTATTGAAAGAAAAATGGGCAGAGAAAAAATTACTTACATACACAGGGACCTTGAACCAATCTTAAATGAGACCTACGGAATAATATTATATCAGGAACAGGTTATGAGAATAGCAGTGTGCATTGCAGGTTTTTCACTGAGCGAGGCTGACAATCTGAGAAAAGCCGTTAAAGCTTCCTCGGAAGAAGAGATAAAAAGCCAGGCCAGAAGGTTTGTAGAGGGCGCTATTTCCAGAGGCTATTCTAAAGAACAGGCTGAAAAAATATTTAAATTAATATCGCTATTTACAAATTACAGTTTTGTGAAGGCACATGCCGCTGCCTACGCAGGCCTGTCTTATAAAGTCTGTTATATTAAGGCACATTACCCGGCAGAGCTAATATCAGTTATACTGACCAATAACTCCGGCTACTACGCTGCAGCCCGCTATATTGAAGAAGCAAGACGCTGTGGCATAAAAATAAAATTACCTGATATTAATAAAAGTGGCTTTGAATTTTCTGTTGAAGATGAAGGAAAATCAATAAGGATTCCTTTGCTTGCAATAAACGGCCTCGGGCGCGCAGGTGTAGAATCAATACTGCATGAAAGAGCTAAAGAAAAAAACTTCGAAAACTTCACAGATTTCTATTATAGAATTTCGGGAAGATACAGAATAACAGATAAAGCAATTGAAAACCTTATAAAAGCAGGAGCGTTTGATTTTGAGGGACAGAAGAGAAAACAACTGCTTCTGTATTATCATTATTTAAAAAGCCTTAAAACCTCCAGAAATACTTTCAGACCCGGTTCTGCCAGTTCCGGTACGGGTTCCGGTTCAGGCACAATCAGCACAGGTTTTTTACCTTTTATCGGAAGTAATTCCAGAGACTTTAGTTTTGATGAAAAGCTTGTTATGGAAGAAAAAATTTTGGGCTTCTGTGCAAGCTACTCTCCTCTGGAATACTACAGAAATGAGCTTGTAAAATATCCGATTATAGAAAGTAGTTCCTTTAGCGTCGCAGTAAATAAAAAAATTGTATTCACAGCAGGAATTGTCATCAGCAGAAAAACTATAAAGACTAAAAGCGGCCGTGATATGCTTCTATGTATAATGGAAGATAGGGGCGGTATGTATGAGGCAGTGTTTTTCCCCAATGGCTGTAGAAAAAATTATAAAATAATAACGCGTAACTCTATTTTGATAATTAAAGGAATACTGCTTGCAAAAGATGGAAAAATATCTGTAATCGGCAAAAATTTCATAAATGCTGCAGATTTAAAAAAAACGGCAAATGAAAACAAAAACAACAGCATAAAAAATGACTTACTCAAAACTATAGAAGCAGGTCTGTTATGGGTAGTGTAAAAAAATTAATACATATTGACATGGATGCCTTTTTTGCCCAGATAGAGCAGAGAGACCATCCGGAATATAAAAATAAACCTCTGATAGTCGGAGGCCCACTAAACAGAGGGGTAATTTCAACTGCCTCCTACGAAGCGAGAGAATATGGCTTATATTCAGGAATGCCTCTGAGCCGGGCAAAAAAGTTATGCCCGAAAGGTATTTATATCCCGGTCAATATGGAAAAATATCTCAGAGAATCAGAAAAAATAAAAGAAATTTTTTTCCAGTTCACCCCTCTTGTAGAATCAATAGGCTGTGATGAAGCGTTTCTTGATGTAACAGGCTGCCGGAAACTTTTCGGGGACGAACTGGAAATCGCAAAAAAGATAAAAGGCAGAATATATGAAAAGACCAACCTGACTTCCTCTGCAGGTATCGGCCCAAATAAGTTTCTTGCAAAACTTGCCTCAAGCATAGGAAAACCCAACGGCTTTACAGTACTTGAAAATACAGAAGAGGTCTTAAGAAAAATCCAGTTGATGCCGGTATCTTATCTGTGGGGTGTAGGTAAAGTTACAGAAAATGAGCTTAAATCAATGGGAATAGAAACTATCGGAGACCTCGCCAGTACTCCACTCGCAGTTATTGAGGAAAAATTTGGTGAAACTGGCAGAATTATACATAAAATGGCAAATGGAATTGACAGTAGACAGGTAGAGCCAGACCGTGAACCTGAATCAATAGGAAGAGAGGTGACTTTTAGTAAAGATGTAGATGATTACGGGACTCTCAGGTCAACACTTCTTCTTCTTTCACAGAAAATATACAGAAATCTTCGCACGAAAAAATATAAATGCAGGGTTATTACTCTAAAGGTAAGATATTCTGATTTTAAAACAATAACAATCAGGAAAACTTTAAAAAGACACACCTCCAGCATATTTGAAATTTACAGGACTGCTACTGCACTCCTTGAGCATCTTGACCTTAAAAGAAAAAAAATAAGGCTTATAGGAATTTATGCAGGCAACCTTAAATCAGTTTCTATATTAGAAGGACATCTATTTTATCCCGATGAATCAAAGGATGAAAACCTTGCCCTGGCAATTGATAAGATATCAGAGAAGTTTGGTGAAGGTAAGCTAACTATAGCAAAACTGGTAAAATAGAATATTATTCTTCTTCTTCAAGAATTTTTACAAACTCTTCTACCAGCACCGGGTCAAACTGTGTTCCGCTGGATTTTCTTAATTCTTCAATAGCTTCATTCTTACTTAATGTTCTCTTATAGAATCTGCCGCTTCTCATAACATCATAAGCATCAGCTATTGCTGTCATTCTTGATAGCAAAGGAATATCTTCCCCTTTTAACCCCTGTGGGTAACCTTTACCGTCCCATCTCTCATGATGTGTTAAAATATATTCTGCAATGCTTGAAAATTTTTGCGATGCCAGAGCTATGTTATATCCAATCTCGGGGTAGCTTCTTAACACCTTCCAGTCTCTGTCACTTAACTGGTCTTTTTTTGTAACAATATCATCCGGAATAGCTATTTTCCCGAGGTCATGAAGGTCTGCAAGCATTGAAAGCTGGTCCAGTTTACTCTTTGGCAATCCTTTTGCTTTCCCGAGTTTTAAAACCATTTTTCTAACTCTTTTCCCGTGCTCTCTTGTTTCATAACTTGATTTCAGCAAAGAGTCCAGAAATGATGATATAACAGAATCGGGTATACTCTTTAATTCAAATAACTTATTTTTATACATTTCATCTTTAGCATCTCTTATAACATCCTGGATATTCTGATCTGGTTTTTCTTTTGTTGCAGTGCCTATTGAAAAATCAAATTTTGCTGTAGTACTGGTGGACCTCTGACATGCTTTTTTAATTCTGCTCACTATTTTTTTTGCATAATCTGCACTTGTTTGTGGAAGCAGGATTGCAAATTCATCTTCTCCCCATCTTGATATAATATCTTCCTTTCTGCATTGCTCTTTTAAAATTTCTGCTATTGTTTTAAGGACAAGATCTCCTTCTTTAATACCATGAGCATCATTAATTATCTTAAGGCCATTAACATCACCAATAATAAAACTCAGAGGAAGTTGCCTTTCTGTATCAAGCCTTGCGATTTCCTCTTCAAAATAAGTCCTGTTAAATAAGCCGGTTAAATTATCATGAAATTTTACATATCTTAATTTATCCTCAGTTTTTTTTCTGTCAGTTATATCAGTTATAAATACCTGAATCGACTTAACCTGTCCATTTTTTTCTACCAGCCCATAACTAACTTCCCCGAAAAATTCATTGCCTTCTCTATCCAGGCCAGAAATTTCAAAAGGAACACCTTTCCTGCCACTCAAAGCAAATGCCATTATTTTTAGATATCTAGGGATATCTTCAGCATTGAGAAATTTAATCTTTGTAAAATGCTTTCCTACTGTTTCTTCTATTTCCTGGCCAATAAAATTAAGTGCTCTATCATTAATTGAAGTTATAATTCCTCTTGTATCAATTGTAATTATCCCAAAAGGCGCTGAATTAATAAGAGCTTCATATTTATTTCTATTCTCCTCCAGCTCTTCTTCAACTTCTTTATAATCAAAGTGTGGCTTCTCCAGCTCATCTATTATGCTGTGTATTTTTTCTAATTCATATAGTAGTTTTTCTTTAATGTCGTAGTCTTTATCCATATTACATTATTTAAAAAATATTTTCGTAAATATTAGCCTGCTTTTTAAATATCTATTTTCATCTGATTTTATTATATTATAATAAAAACTTCTATATTTGTATAATTATACCAAAAAAATAATTTTTTATACTATTATAAACATATTTTTTATACTTTTATTATCATTGATTTCCCCGTAATCTCCATAATTATATCCTTGATTAAGGCAACCGGACACTGGGGATATAAAAATTTTTTTAAGAAAAACATGTTAAATTTCTACTCGAAAAGGTGCAGAGAAAAAAATGTTAAAAATTCAAAGAAAAGATATCTGTATCACAGACTCAAACATTTAAGTCTATAGCAAATTGTTAGTGACAGCTTTCTCAGTATTTCCACTCTATTGAATTTAGCCTTGCAGCCCCTATATTTATCAATATATTATGTATAATTAAATTTATTACTGCTTCAATTACTATAATTATCGCAAATGCAGTAAAATCCTGCCAGTTAAAATAACCTGCAGTAAATAATACACCGATTACAATTCCACTAAAAATAAGTAAATATATTACAAAGAATAATAAAGATAGCACGCTTCCCATAAAAGAAGTATTATTTTTATTTGATTGAGATGGCTCAAACACAGGGAAAAGAGCTCCAATAAAGGTGCAGATAACTGAATCTCCCCAGCTGAATAAAATCATAAGAATAAGGCCCATTACAAAAATTAATACCTGTACTTTTAAATAAAAAAAAGGTACTAACATAAATATACATCCTATTGCCGCTGACACAAAAGAACCATAGATAATTTTTGCTTTCAGGATATCTTTTGGATACAGAGGGGCTGCTTTTAATATCCAGAAATTTAATTCCTCGCTACCAATACTATTACCAGAAACAGCTGTATTTATTACCCCTGAAACTAATAGCGGGACAAATAAAAATAATAGTGTCTTAATATCTATAAAAAAATCAATTTCGCTTCCTGCTTCAATATCACCCGGACTCATTGATAGAATAAATATAAAAACAAACATAATAGCCGGCATAATTATTTGTATAAGTTTTCTCGTATCTCTAATAAGTAATTTTAAATCTTTAACTACTATATAATTAACACCGGAAAATAATGATAACCTGTACTTTTTACCGCTTATTTCTTCTTTCCTTACTTTAGATTTTTTAAACCTTTTTTTACCCGCTGTCATCTGAGAAGCGCCTGACCATCCTGCATAATATAAACTCTGAGAAAGCATTATACAAAGAGCCATAATTGTTACAGAAATAAAACTTATTAATATAAAATTTAATGCGAATTTCCCATAATCACCATTATGAAATGAAGATAATGCATTTGAACCTGCTGTTGAAGGTAGTATTTTTAAAAACGATTTATCAAATGTATTTATTATATACTGTTGTATACTTTCTGATCCCATTGCTTTTAAATCTGGAACCAGATTTCCAACGTAACGGGGTAAAATTTGCGAAGCCAGCCATACAAGAAAACCCAGTAGCCCTCCTACCACAGCAAGCATTTCTCTTGCTCTTGCTGGATTAATATATCTTGCAGCAACCATACCTATTAGAACTCCAAAACTTGTTGGAAGCGATACAACAGAAATAAAAACTATAAGCATTACCGGATAATAAACAACTGGAATTTTTGATGTTGCACCATAAGCCAGTAGAAAAGGAAATAATATTATAAAAAATAAGTAAGAATTTGAAATTAAAGCTTCTATGTATTTATATGCAAAAACTGTCCTGTAACTAATTGGTAAACTTAGTAATAGTTCAAGGTCACCTGACTGGTAGAGTATATAAAGACTTGTAGCAACACCTGTAAATAATATAAAGATAAATACTATAGCAAACATATAATCAAGTGCTATAGCCATTATGGTGTTTGCTAATTCTTCATCAAGACTGCTGTAAAGAAATGAAAAAAGTTTAGATGAGTAATAAAAAATAAGAAAAAAAATAACAGCACATATTATAATCCCAATTATTCTACCAGTTCTTTTCTTCTTCTCTTCTCTGGTAAATCCCAGTAAAAAAATATTAAATTTATTTTTAAGTAATAAACCAAGCATTAAATAATAAACAGGGCATATAAAACATTTATATATTTTTTAAATCTTTTAAGTCAGTGATTTTATTATATCCTTATCCTCAGTTCCTCCGGTTAGCTGAAGGAAAATTTCTTCAAGATTACCATTTTTTTCCACAGATAATTTCCTTAAATCTTCCATATTTCCAATTGCTATTAACTGTCCATCATTAATAATACCTACCCTATCGCATATTCTCTCAGCAATTTCAAGAATATGAGTTGACATAAAAACACAATCGCCTGATTCTGCTCT
>JAQVEM010000048.1 GCA_028697935.1 Actinomycetota bacterium | reverse complement strand
CACCCAGTCCGGTAGGATTATACTCATCAATCAATTTATTTATTAAGTCATTTTTTGTGTCAGCTTCGAATTTATCAATAATCGTTTTTGCTTTCTTTAAAATTAATGGAACTTTTGAATCAGGCTCGGCATCAATGCTTCCTATACATATTGAGCGAAGATAATTATGCATACATTCCTCAAAGGCAGGAATGATTTCTTTCTTCCCTGACAATATTAAATAATCAAACTTTTTTTCATTATAAAGCTCCAGTGCCTTGTCATTTACAAGCTTAAAAAACTGGCGCAATTTTTCCTCAAGTCTTCCATATAGCTTTTTTTCCCGTAATAAAGCCTCGCTTTTATAATTAACTTTAGAAGGTACATCGCTTATAAATGCAGCTAAATATTCACGAACTTCATCGAGATATATAGAATAAATCTGTGCTTTTTGCCTGTTTATAGTCAATACTCCATATTTTTTTGTATTATTAATAAGAGCCCTTAGGCTTTGAGTATATGGCTTGGGGTCAATTATTATCCTCGATCTCATTATTATTGGTATTCTAATTTCTTCCCATAATCCATCAGCGGAAGAAAAAATTGCAAGTGTTTTTGTAGAACCTGCGCTGAATTTATCATTTACAAAAGATTTTATTCTGTCAAAAATATCAAATATTTCCTTTTTTTGATTCTTATCAAATCTGATATCAGACTCCAGCTTCTCTTTAGAGTCTGCAATCATTGAATTTAATCTTGTCTGGTAATTCTTTTTTGTAATCCTGGCCCTGTCAACCATAAGATATACACTGACAACCGGATTTCCTGTTGGTTCATAATTTAATATTTTCTCGATACTAGAAATTTTTTCATCCAGGTCTGACATAAAAAACCCGCCTCTCACTATTTTTTTATACTAATATATTTTATCTTTGTATTTCTTTTATTATTATTTGATAATTTTTTTTTAAAAGAGAACAAAGATAGCAAAATTTTTCGTATATGTATATATTATTATACTTAATAATCCAAAATTTTGTTATCACGTAAACTTTAATATAAAAAC
Organism: Actinomycetota bacterium; assembly: GCA_028697935.1. Taxonomy (GTDB): domain Bacteria; phylum Actinomycetota; class Humimicrobiia; order Humimicrobiales; family Humimicrobiaceae; genus JAQVEM01. The sequence continues at coordinate 8,664 of JAQVEM010000048.1, read as the reverse complement.
AAAACTTACTATTGTTAATCATTATACATATTCCTGTTTCTTTTTTCCAAAAAATATCTCATAATATAAAACTGGTATAAAGTAAGTCGGTCCAGAGATATAATGGGTTTATTTTCTTTATATTTGATCTGTGGTTATATTTATGTATATGATTTAAATTTATTACAAAAATGTTCTGACTATAGCATATATTTTTTATCAAATTTTCAAAGAGCTATTAAACATGAGTTGTAAACACGACTCTTAAATAGTTCGATTTAATAATTAAAACTTAAATATATAAAAAATAGGTAAAGATAGATTAAGTGAAATTATTTTCTAAAAACAAAAATACCAGTTCTACACTACCTTCCAGTTTACTTTTGAATGTGCCATGGCATACTAAATCCATAAAAGAGATTAAAGAAATATTAAACACCAGCATCAAAACAGGCTTAACCACAGAAGAAGCAGAAAAAAGAATTGCAGAATATGGCTACAATGAATTAGAAGAGAAAAAAGGACGGTCCCCTTTTAAAATATTCATATCTCAGTTCAATGATTTTATGATATGGATACTGATTGCAGCCGCATTTATTTCAGGGGTAATAATAAAAGAAATTACTGATGCTATAGTAATACTCATCATACTGATAATAAATTCAGTTCTGGGTTTTATCCAGGAATTCCGCGCAGAAAAGGCACTTCAGGCTTTAAAAGAGCTTGCTTCCCCATCCGCACTTGTAATAAGGGAAGGCAAAGAAAAAAGAATTCATTCTAAAGACCTTGTCCCGGGTGACATCATTAAACTTACGGCTGGAGACCTGGTTCCTGCAGACTGCAGAATTATAGAACAGATAAACCTCCAGGCTAATGAATCAATACTTACAGGTGAATCTCTCCCTGTAAGCAAAACTTCAGCAAAACTAGATAAAGAAAAACTTCTTCCCGGTGACAGGAAAAATATGTTATTCAGTGGAACTACGATCGTTAAAGGCAGATGCATTGCTGTTGTTACAGGCACCGGACATAATACCGAAATTGGTAAAATAGCAAGTATGGTTCAGGAAGCAGAAGAGCAAACCCCTCTTCAGATTGAATTAAAAACAGTAGGAAAAAGGATCGGGATAATATGCATTGTGGTAAGTGCAATTGTTTTCGTATCCGGAATATTGAAAGAAAAATCAGTAGCAGAAATGCTACTTGTTTCTGTTGCTCTTGCTGTTGCTTCAATACCTGAGGGCTTACCGGCTATAGTAACAATATCTCTTGCCCTTGGTGTTCAGCAAATGGCAAAAAATAACGCTATAGTAAGAAAATTAAGTTCAGTTGAAACGCTGGGAAGTGTGACAGTCATATGTACTGATAAAACCGGGACGCTTACAGAAAACAAAATGGTAGTTAGAAAAATATATGCAGGCCTTGATGAAATAACAGACTACAGCAATTATATGGAGAACAATAATCTTAACAATAAAGACCTGTCTCTTAAATACAAAAATCTTAAAGTTTCTGATGAGCTGAATTTATTGCTAAGGAATGCTGTCCTCTGCAACGATGCTTATTATATTAACAAAGAAACCGGTCAGATTTCTGGAGACCCCACGGAAGCTGCATTGATCGAGCTTGGGGCTTTTTTCTCTATAGATAAAAGCGAACTGGAAAATGATTATCCGAGAATAATGGAGGAGCCTTTTGATTCTGAGCGTAAGATGATGACCACAATTCACCAGATTAAGCATGGAGGCAGAGAAAGAGATAAGAATAATGATTATAAATATGTACTTTTCTCAAAAGGAGCACCTGAAGTAATACTGAAAAAATGCACAAGAATAATTAAAAATGGAAAGATTGAAAAGCTTACAGATATTGATAGAGAAAAAATAATTGAAATTAATACTTCGCTTGCCGCCAAAGCAATGAGGAATCTTGCTTTTGCTTTCAAATATTTAGACAGCCTTCCTCCAGAAGATAAAGTAAAGGAAGTTGAAGAGGATCTTGTTTATCTGGGTATGGTTGGAATGATAGACCCTCCAAGAAAAGAAGTGTACGACGCTATTGAAAAATGCAAAAAAGCTAATATCAAAATTATTATGGTAACCGGTGACCATAAAATAACAGCCCGCGCCATAGGAGAAGAATTGGGAATACTGGGCCCTGGAGATAGAATTATAGAGGGTTCAGAACTTGATGAACTTACTCCTGAAGAGCTTGAAGATCAGATAGAGGATATCAGGATTTTCGCGAGGGTTTCACCTTCTCATAAAGTTGATATTGTAGAGGCACTCAAGAAAAAGAACCATATAGTTGCCATGACCGGAGATGGAATAAATGATGCGCCTTCATTAAAAAGGGCAGATATCGGCGTAGCTATGGGTGTTGTCGGAACAGATGTTAGCAAAGAATCGAGTGATATGATTTTGGCAGATGACAATTTTGCAACCATTGTGAAGGCCATAAGACAGGGCAGGGTTATTTATGACAACCTTAAGAAATTTATATTGTTTCTTCTCAGCTGTAATATATCAGAAGTGCTACTTATGTTTATCTCTATAGTTGTCGGTGATTATATATTTTATTTTATTACTGGAGAAGCGGGATTGCTTTATATACCCTTAATACCTGTACAGATTCTATGGATGAACCTTATAACTGATGGTCTTCCCGCAATGGCGCTCGGAATGGATCCACCTGAAAAAGACATAATGGAAAGAAAAGCTACAAAAAATAAGGAGAAGATTTTAAGCGGAAGAAGACTTATTTTAATATTCTGGCAGGGTATGATTCTTACATTTGGTGCTTTGTTTATATACTTTGCCGGGCCTGTTTTCTTTAATACCCATGATTTTGTTCATGACACAGAAATTTTTCAGACATGTGTATTTACAACGCTTGTTTTAACCCAGCTACTCCATGCATATAATTTTAGATTTGAAAACAGTGGGATATTTAGAAAAAACATTTTTGAGAACAAATACCTTAATCTAGCAGTAGTTGTATCTATTCTTCTACAGGTCGGGATAATCTATATACCATGGCTTCAAAATATATTTAAAACTGCACCTCTTAATATATATCAATGGTTGTTTGTAATAGCATGTTCTATAATACCAGTCCTTATCATTAATTTTATAAATGAGATAATCTATAAAAGAAGAAGGATACACCATTCAGAGTAACCTTTGAAGTGAAGCTTTAACAGTCAGATATCAATTATTTAGACATAATTAAAGACATCAAGTCCTGCTTATTATATAATTGATAATAATACGTATAATATTTACATAATAAATCTGAGACCACTATAAATAATTACAATTAATTAAGCTGGTAGATGAATCTTATAAAATTTTGTTATTTGACAGGACAAATTTACTTTTAATATATATTTTAATATGGAAACGCAATATAAAATTAACAAATCAATACTTGAACTAAAAGTCGGAGATATAACAGAAGAAGACACCGACGCAATAGTAAATGCTGCAAATACCCGCCTTTCCCCGGGTGGTGGTGTATCCGGCGCGATTCATAGAGCGGCGGGGCGGGGGCTCTGGGAAGAATGCAAAACTCTCGGAGGCTGCAGTACAGGAGAGGCAAAATTAACAGCCGGACATAACCTGAAGGCCAGATATGTAATTCATACTGTTGGCCCTGTTTACAGCGGCAGCGTCACCGACAGTAAAAACTTGAGAAACAGCTATTATAATAGTCTTCTTCTGGCTTTGAGCCACAACATTAAAAGTATAGCTTTTCCGTCAATAAGTACTGGAATATTTGGTTATCCTGTCAAAGATGCCTCACTCATTGCACTGCAAACTATAATAAGCTTTCTGGAAGAGCACCCTGAAATCAAGCTTGTAAAGATGGTTCTTTTTTCAGAAGAAGACTACCAGACTTATAAATCTTCACTTGAAAAGATTTTAAAAGACCAAAAACAGAAAACGGATAAACAATAATTTACAAATACTATCCTAGCAAACATTAAGATAGTCACCAGGTAAAAGCTATAACTATTAAAGATTACGAGCACTTGGAAAACCCACAATTTCTGCACACATAACAACCACCTTCGGGTTCCATTATACCGCCACAGCCTTCTTCCGGGCATATTACAACAGACCTCGGTCCACTGGTTCTACTCAGGTCAAATTTATTTGAGCCGTTAAGATAATATTCTATTGCTTTTGCCATTGCATCGGGACAGGAAAGAACATATGTTTCTGGATCAGCAATACATGTTACACACCTTATTCCCTCAACCTGATTTATTACGGACTTTATATCTATACCAGACCTTATGGCTATACTAATAAGTCTGCCCAGGGCTTCGGTCAGAGCAGCACATCCTTCCTCGCCGGTATTTATAAAAACCTCACAGATTCCATTTTCATCTGAATTAACAGTAACATAAAGTTTACCGCAATTACCGATCTTATATTTCTTGGTCATACCATAAGTAACTTCCGGCCTTGGCCGTGGTTTTAATCTTATTTCTTCTACTTTTTCTGTACTCCCCTCCTTTATTTCCTGAGAGCTTTTCTTTCTTATCTCTTCCTCTTTTTCGCCCCCTTTGAGTTTTTTGCTTTCCGTCTTTTTACCGCTGACCTCTGCTGTCAGCACACCCTCACCTTTCTTCTTGCCTTCTACCTGCAACACCTGGCTGCCTCTGCTTCCGTCCCTGAAAATAGTAATTCCCTTACAGCCAAGCCTGTAAGCAAGCATATAAACTTTTTCCACATCCTTAACCGTTGCATCATTTGGAAAATTTACTGTCTTTGAAACTGCGTTATCTACAAACTTCTGGAATGTAGCCTGGGTCCTTACATGCCAGGTCGGGGAAATTTCATGAGCGGTAACAAAAACCCTTTTATATTTTGAAGGCACTTCATCTATATCCTTTAAATTCCCTTTTTCCGCAATTTTTTCCATTAACTCTTCACTATAAAAACCTTCATCAATTGCTATCTTTTTAAAATACTTATTAACTTCTACAAGTTTATCATTATCCATAACATTCTTAACAAATGATATTGCAAATAATGGCTCCACGCCGCTCGAGCAGTCGGCAATAATGCTTAAGGTCCCCGTCGGGGCAATAGTTGTCGTAGTAGCATTTCTTATTTCATACCCTTCTGGACTATCATATATGCTACCTTTTATATTTGGAAATGGGCCTTTCTCTTTTGCGAGCTCCCTTGATGCATTTTTTGACTCATCCTGAATAAAACTCATGACTTTCCCGGCAAGTTCCAGAGCTTCTTCACTGTCATAGGGTATTCCAAGAATAATAAGTAGGTCCGCATAGCCCATAACACCAAGCCCTATTTTCCTGTTCCCTCTTGCCATTTTAGATATTTTTTCAAGCGGGTACTTACTTACATCAATAACATCATCTAAAAACCTGACGGCAATATGGACTATCTTTCTTAATTTATCAAAATCTACCGTTTTTTTGCCTTCTTCCTCTTTTACCATATTCGCCAGGTTTATGGACCCGAGATTACATGCCTCATATGGAAGCAGGGGCTGCTCGCCGCAGTTTCTGACCACAATTCCATTTGCAATATATGAATTACTAACAGGTTCATTAAAGTCAAAAACTTCCTTTTCCCCTGCATATTCTATACTTGCAACTTTATCTATAAACTTATTGTAATGATTTTTACTAGAAAGCTTTTCGAATTTAAAAGAATTCAGTAATTTATTTTTCCTTTCAAGAAGAAATCCTATTTCATCCTGAAATCTCCTCTTTGACACCCCTCCTGAAATGAATAATTCATAGTAATTATCATTCCTGGCTTTATAGCTCTTACTTTCTCCTTCCTTATTAACATAAGAAAAGTTTTTGGAAAAAGAATATTCCCTGGTCAAAATATTTGATTTAATTCCCAGACCCAGCAGCAGAACTTGAATACCTTTTAACAGTTTCTGCGAGGATGAGCTAATCTTTATAATCCCGTCTGTGTCATCAATATTACCATCAGAGCTAAAAATCCCTCTTAAAAAACCAGTTACAGCCTCTTTCGGTGCAACAAATAAACTTTCCGGAACTTCCTTCTCCCTTGAATTACATGTTTTTACACCTAATTCCTTAAAAAATTCAATAAATCCTTTTGAATGATAAGAAAGATGAATAACTCCATTTTCTCTTAATATTTCTTTTACATCATAGTTATACCAATCTTTTATAATCTTTTTAAAATAAGAAGAAACTTCTTTATCTTTGCTCCCGAATGTAAAACCAACCCTATCGTCTCTAAGCCAGCCATCCCCAATTAACCAGCCTATAACTTCTCCAAGTTCACACGACCAGTATTCAGGTAATTTAAGAGTTTTTCTATTGGTAAATCTGTTTAACTTTGTAACTTTCCCATTATTAAATATCTTCTTATCTAATGGGAATTTACCAATTGGCTGAATTAAAACTTCATCTCCTTCTGAAAGTTCGTTGAGCTTTTTATATCCTTTAGTAGTAAGTATTTTATGCTCCGGAGTAACTTCGAGTTCATAGCCTGAACAGGTAATCAACCTATAGACTTCTTTAACACCCCTGTTCCAGGAATTTATATTACTGCTTTCAAAAATAGAGAGGTTGCTTTCATTAAATTCTTTTGCAACTTTATATTCAAGAGCTCTTTTATCAAAAAGTATTTTTATATTCTCGCCGGCTTTAATTCTGCTGTGTAAGTGGCTTGCTTTTATAAAACCACTGTCAGTTGAAATCAGAGTATCTCCTGAAACGCATGGATTGGTGCTTTCTATCTGGCCAAGATGTGGAGTTGGATTATCTTTATTTAATCTATCCAGAAATATAATACCCGGGTCACCATTTTCCCAGGCATGTTCTACAATTTTATTAAATACCTCTCTTGCTCTGTACTTATCCACCACCTCTTTTGTCCTTGGATTTATGATTTCATACTCTTCATCATTTTCAACAGCTTTCATAAATTTTTCAGTCACTCCAACTGAAATATTAAAATTATTAAGTTTGTCATTATTTTCTTTTGAAGATATAAACTCAAGAATATCAGGGTGGTCAACTCTTAATATTCCCATATTTGCTCCTCTTCTTGTACCACCCTGCTTTATCGTATCAGTTGCTGCATTAAACACAGTCATAAAAGATATTGGTCCGCTTGAAACTCCTTTGGTTGAAAGAACAACATCATTTTTTGGCCTTATGTTTGAAAATGAATACCCAACACCACCACCTGACTTTTGAATCAGCGCAGTTTCCTTTAATGCCTCAAAAATATCATTCATGGAGTCACCCACCGGCAAAACAAAACAGGCGGCCAGCTGCTGGAGTTCTTTGCCTGCATTCATAAGTGTTGGAGAGTTTGGAAGAAAATCAAGGTCTGTCATAATGTCAAAAAATTGTTTCTCTATCTCTTTTATTTCCTTCTCCGTTTTACCATACTTTTTTTCTGCTGATGCAATATTTTTCGCAACCCTTACAAACATATCTCGCGGGCTTTCAAGAAGATTGCCTTCCTCATCTCTCTTTAAATACCTTCTTTCAAGAACTTTTATTGCATTATCAGATAAATTAATTTTTTTATTGAGGTAATAGTCATCAATATTTTTTTCACTCTTTTTCTCTTTAATTTTCTTTTCATTTTCCATTTCCATAGATTAATTACCTCCAATACCTCTAATTTTTTTCCATAAAATAACTTCAGTAATCAACAGCAAGAGCACAATTACTAAAATACCAGATAATTAATAATCTAAAATAAATCAATCACAGGCGTAAAATTTTAACTGAGAGAACTCCGTTTCTTAAAACGAGTGTTGAAATTACTTTTTATTCTGTGAGCATAATAACATTTAATTTTCAGAAACCCGGGATTAACTCATTATATTGTGTACATTTATATGATAATATACTATATATTGTATGTCAATAATAATTTTTATTCTTTGTTTTCTACTGGTTTCTCTGACACTTTCCGGGAGAAAATATTAAAAAACTATAATTATATAAATAAAATTAAAAATATACGCTATTTGTCAAATTATTATAATCCTAACCCACAGATGATTTGCAGTCAATTAATAATTTTAATAGCCAATAAGTAAACTTTAATAAGCTTTAATAAGGTGCTTCCTTTTTTAAAGTTTTTTAAGTTATTAATACAATAACAGGATTATTTCTGTTATAATAGCTTACCTGTATAGATTAAATTTTATTAAATTTTTTAAAATCTTTACTTCTATTATATTTTATTAAACTTATTGATATAAGGATACAGTATGAGCTCTGTTATTAAAAAAAGAAGAAGAAAAATGAGAAAAAAAAAGCATAAAAAGATGCTTAAAAAGACAAGGTGGCAGAGAAGAAATAAATAATAAATATATAATTATACATATAATAATAATTATTATACCAATGAATGCCATTTTAACTTTAAAATAAATATTTATACAGAATTTTACCTTATATGGGAGTTTGCCAGTCAGTAAGCTGGTAACTCTTAATTTTTCATATCCGTTTTCTTTATAATGGGAATTAATTTCTTTTCCAGGGTTTCCTGGTCTTCGCCTATCTTTTCTTTAAATAAAAACCAGTTCTCAATATGCTCAACAAACCCTCCCGGGGGCACTTTTTCCAGACTTCCAAGTGTTTCCATTTCAAGTATGTCCGGGTTTATATAAATTTCTGTATTTACTCCAAAG
>JAQVEM010000047.1 GCA_028697935.1 Actinomycetota bacterium | reverse complement strand
TATTGCATAATCACCGGGATTTATATAAGTATATGAAATAACAGGTATTCCTTCTTTTGAACCTATTAGTGGTATAATTTCTTTATCAGGATCAAGCTTTACATTAAACCTTTTATAATAAAACTTTGCTACTGCTTCTCTGAACATCTTTAAACCATAACTTGAAGGATACCTGTGATTTTCCGGATTATTTGCTTCCCGGCAAAGAGCATCAATAACATCCTTAGGTGTTGGTATATCAGGGTCACCTATTCCAAGGCTAATTACATCCAGCCCTTCTTCTTTTTTTCTGTCTATAATCTTTTCAATTTCTGCAAATAAATATGGTTTTATAGACTTTAGCCTTTCTGATTCTTCAAAACGCATTTAATACTTCTCCTTTATCTTTACAGTTTAACTTTTAAAATTTATATATTTCTGAACTCCCCGCACCCTTATTTTTATGTATTTTGCCAGTGTATTTCTTTAGCTTCAATATAACCAATCACATGATAAAATTTTATAGAATTTTACTATACTTTTACTTCATAAGAAATATATTCCATCAAATTTATAATCTACTTCCCCTTCCAGATAGACATCTGATTGCAAGCTTTCCCAGTAAACATTCAGTTTTCCTCCCGGGAGATTAACATATGCTTTTCCATCTTTATCAACATTTATTTTTTTTAATTTAATTGCGCAGACAACTGCAGCACATGCTCCGCTTCCACACGCCAGTGTTTCCCCTACTCCTCTTTCCCATACCCTCATATCCAGTTCATTGTTATTTTTAATCTTTACAAATTCAACATTTATTTTTTTGGGGAAGATACTTTTATTTTCAATTATTCTTCCAAATTTACAAACAGGGAAATTCCCAAGATTTGCATAACTTTCAATAAAAATAACACAATGTGGGTTTCCTATAGATACACAGTTAATATAAAAATCTTTTGCACCTGCTGTTATCTTATAGTTAAATACCTCATTCATATTTTTTACTTCTACAGGAATCTTTTCTGGTGTAAATTCAGGAGTACCCATATTCACTTTTATATTCCGGACTTTTCCATCCTGGCATTCAATGAAAATTTCTTTTTCTCCTGCCAGAGTTTCAACTTTAATTTTCTGGCTTTCAATAATTCTTTTCTCCCATGCAAATCTTGCCAGGCACCTTATACCGTTACCACACATTTCTGCTACCGAGCCATCTTTATTATAATAATCCATTTTCAGATCAGATGTTTTTGATTTTTTTACAAATATGAGACCATCTGCACCTATGCCAAAATTTCTGTTACACATTTCAGTAATTTGTTTTTTTGATAAATTAACTTCTTTTTCTGTAGCATCTATGATGATAAAATCATTACCCTGACCATTTAATTTTGAGAACTCAATTTTTTTCATTAAAACACCTGCTATTTATTATTTTTAAAATATCTGCTGCCAGATTAAAAATGTTATCATAATTATCAGCTGTTATCCAATTGATATTGGATTCAGAATTGAACCACGTCATCTGTTTTTTTGCCAGATTTCGTGTATTTTTCTTAACTTCTTTAATACAATCTTCCAGCGTTATTTTCCCTTTTAAATAGTCCAGTACTTCTTTATATCCTACAGCCTGTGTCAGGCTGCGGCAGTTTGCATATCCTTTATCAACCAGCATTTTTACTTCATCTAAAAGGCCTCTTTCAAACATTTCATCCACTCTTTTTTCGATAAGCCTGTAAAGATTGCTTCTTTCCATTTTTATTCCGATCAAAATAGAATCATAAGTACTATCTTTATATTTCCAGATTCTCTGAAAATCAGAAAAAGGCAGGCCTGTTAGCTCATAAACTTCGAGCGCTCTTATAATTCTTCTTGAATCATTCTCACTTATTTTTTCTGCATATTCCTTATCCACTTTTTTAAGTTTTAAATAGTACTTCCGGGTTCCATTTTTTCTTATTTCATCTTTTAACTTTTCTCTTAGCTCTTTACTTCCATAGGGTATTTTATCAATTCCTTTTATAACACTTCTTATATAAAGACCGGAACCTCCAACCATAATCGGGATTTTGTTCAAAGAAAAAAATTGTTCTTCTATTATTCTGTCGCATATTTCTTTAAATTCAACAACACTCATAATATGATCCGGGGCAAATATATCTACCATATATTGTTTGATATTATATCTTTCTGTATCATATTTATCAGTTCCTATATCCATTCCTCTATAAACCTGCATTGAATCCATTGATATAATATCTGTATCGAGAAACCCGGCTACAACCATTCCTGCCTTACTTTTACCTGTGCAGGTTGGTCCACATATAACAATAACTTTTTTAGATTCCTGGAGATATTTAGAAAGACTATCAATATCTATTTTATAATTTTTAAGTATCGTCTTGAGATATTTAGATCCAGATTTTAAAGCATACTCTATTTCTTTCATAATTTAATCTTCTTGTTAAGTCTCCCACCCCCTTTTACCCTGCAATAAGTTTTTCTCTGACAGGATTCTCATTAGATAATTCTCCCATAAGATAGAATGACTTTGCTTCTGTTATAGTGACAGAAACAATTCTGCCAATCAGTTTTTTCTCTCCTTTAAAGTTTACAATCTCATTATTCTCTAATCTTCCTTCCAGCATATTCTTACCTCTGGTGCTTTTACCTTCAACCAGTACTTCAAACTTTTTACCGGCTAATTTTTTATTTTCTTCATATGAAATCCTGTTCTGGATTTCAATTAATTCATTAAACCATTTTCTCTTCTCTATAGCCTGAATCTTATCTTCTAATTTTGCTGCTTTTGTTCCTGTCCTTGGAGAATATATAAATGTAAAAGCCCTGTTGAATCTAACCTTTTCTACCATATCCAGAGTATCCATGAAATCTTTTCTTTCCTCTCCTGGAAAACCTACTATTATATCTGTTGTAATAGAGCATCCAGGAATTCTACTTCTTATATTTTCTACAATACTAAGATAATCTTCTCTTGTATATCCTCTATTCATTTCTTTTAAAATTTTATTTGAGCCTGCCTGAAGAGGTAGATGAATATGTTTTACAATATTATCTTTTTTTCTTATGACATTAATAAGCTTATCTGAGAAATCCTTTGGATGGGATGTCATAAACCTTATTCTTTTTATATTCTCTATTTCTGATATCTTTTCAAGAAGTTCTGAAAATGTACAGGGTTTATCAAGGTTTTTTCCATAAGAATTTACATTTTGACCGAGAAGTGTTATTTCTAAAACTCCCTCTCCTGCAAGTTTTCTAATATTTTTTATAATATCTTCAGATTCAATTGATTTTTCGCAACCTCTAACAAAGGGGACAATACAATATGAACAATAGTTATCACATCCTATAGTTATAGGTATAAGTGCTTTAAATTTTCTTGTTCTGCTTACACTAAAAATATTATAATCAAAACCCTCTTCTTTTATAGAGCATATTCTTTTACCTGTTGATATTCTTTCCTCTATAAGTTCTGGTAATTCAGGGATATTCATCGTGCCAAATACAATGTCAACAAATGGAAAATCATCTATTATTTTTTCTTTTAAATCCTGGGATGCACAGCCGCCCACACAGATCAAAACATCTTTTCTCCCTTCCTTTAGCTTCTTTAAATTTCCTATATGGCCATATAATCTGTTTTTAGCTTTTTCTCTTACGGTACATGTATTTAATATAATAATGTCAGAATCTGAAATATCAACGGTTTTACTATATCCCATATTTTCAAGAAGATATAATATTCTTTCCGAATCACTTTCATTCATCTGACACCCAAATGTTTCAATATATGCTTTCACGAGTATAAATTCCCTTAAATTAAAATGATATTAAGTAAATTAAATTTAAAAGGCTGTTTTTATGATGATAAATATAAATTTATCTTGATTCAATAGTAAGTACGATAGCAGTCTTTACTTCCCCATTAACTTCAATATCTTTAAAATATGGTATACATATTAATTCCTGACCTGTAGGTGCTATGAATCCACGTGCAATAGCGATACCTTTAATAGCCTGATTTAATGCTCCTGCACCTATGGTTTGTATTTGGACTCTTGTATTACTTCTGATTATACCTGCTATGGCACCTGCTACTGAGTTGGGTTTTGATTTTGAAGAAACTTTTAATAATTTAATATTTTCTTCCATAATTTTATTATCTGTATGCTATTAATTTTTTACTCTTTTTGCTTTAATTCAATTGATAACTTTATAGTATTATTTACCTTTTTGTATTCTATATTTTCACCAGTTGTTATAAAGTATTTACTACCTAATTCTCTTATCTTTTCTTCTGCAGCATTAATTATACATCTTATTTCTTCATCTTTAAACCTGCTTGCAAGTTTTGATTCATCGTAAAGTTTTAACTTTTTATCCACTCCTTTTTCCGGCTTATCCTCATATCGATTATTTTCATACAGATTATTATCTTTTCCTTCAAAACTGCCTTCGCCTTCCTGCTTACCTTCCTGAATTAACGTTAAAGGTTTAAGTTTATTAATTTCATTATATATAATTCTCTGAATTCCTCTTGTAGATATATCCATATTAAATATATTTTTTGCAATTTTTTCCATAACATTATAGTTACTCGTAAGTGATGGTATATGTGTAACCTTTATTTTATTATTATTAACATAGTAAATAAGTTCATCCCAGCTATTAAAATCCGGATAGTTTTTATTGTTTATTTTTGCGTTTTCCCTCATAGTAGTAAGTATCTGTGTAGGGCTGCCATAAAAAAAATTTATTTTTCTGTTCTGTAGCTGAAATTCTATTATAGTTTTTATTATATTATTTACTCCACCGACTATATTTAAATCTCCATCCATCTTTATAATCTGTGGCATAATGGACTGATCTTTTTTTTCCGGTATTTTTGATAAATCTATATCAATATAAAATGATGTACCTTTTAGCACATCAGAAAAAACTATTTTTATTTCATCCACATTTAGCTTTATCGAAAATAAAGCCATCCCTCTACCATGGAAACCATAAGAATCTTTCATGCCGTTTTCAAGTTTTGAAGTAACTCTTGATTGGAAAATTAGATTTTGGAGTTTTGGAGGTATACCACATCCATCATCTATTAAGTATATTTTTCTTCTCTTGTCTTCTATTTTTTTTGTTCCGATATATATATTCTTGCTGCCCGCATCTCTGCTGTTTCTCAGGAGCTCAACTATTATATCTTCCACACAGTTTATATCCTGCAGAGCCTGTCTTCTTTCGGCTTCCGAAATTTTTAGCTTTACATATCCATCACCCAGATCTTCTTCAATATTCAGTGATTCTTTTATGTTAAGTTCAGCCAGGAATTTTTTTAAATCAGAACTATTTTGCATACTCAACAGCTCTGCTTTCTCTTATTACTGTTACTTTTATCTGCCCCGGGTATTCCATTTCTTTTTCTATTTCTTTTGCGATATCTCTTGCAAGGACAATCGACATATCATCATCCACTTCTTCTGGTTTGACTATTACCCTTATTTCTCTCCCTGCCTGTATAGCATAAGCCTTTTCTATACCTTTAAAATCTGTAGCAATTCTTTCCAGGCTCTCAAGTCTTTTTACATAACTTTCAAGTGTCTCTCTTCTTGCACCGGGCCTTCCACCTGATATCTGGTCTGCTGCCTGTATAATTACATCGAGAATTGTTTCTGCTTCTATTTCATTATGATGAGCTTTAATTGCATGACATATTTCATCATCTTCATTTAATCTCTTTGCAAGTTCTGCTCCTATTATTGCGTGTGAACCTTCAATATCATGGGTCAGGGCTTTACCTATGTCATGAAGGAGTCCTGCTCTTTTTGCTTTTTTGACATTAACACCCAGCTCAGACGCAATTATTCCAGCTATATAAGCAACTTCTTTTGAATGCTGGAGAACATTCTGGCCGTAGCTGGTTCTATATTTTAATCTTCCCAGCACTTTTATTAAACCAGGATTTATTCCTGATATTCCTGCATCAAAAACAGCCTGTTCGCCTTCTGCTTTTATTTCATCGTTAACTATTTTACTTGCTTTTTCATACATTTCTTCAATTCTTGCCGGATGAATTCTACCATCCATTATAAGGTTTTCCAGTGTTACTCTTGCAATCTCTCTTCGCACAGGGTCAAATGATGATAATATGACAGCCTCCGGAGTATCATCAACAATTATGTTTATCCCTGTAAGATTTTCAAAAATTCTTATATTTCTACCTTCTCTGCCTATTATTCTACCCTTCATTTCATCATTTGGTAAATTAACAACTGATACTGTTGTTTCACTTACATGCTCAAGAGCACACCTCTGTATGGACTGGGAGATTATTTTCTTTGCAATTACATCTGCCTCTTCTTTTAGTTTAGCTTCTATATTTTTTAATTCTTTTGCTGATTCATATTTAGCTTCATCCTGTATTTTTTTCATCAGTATTGCTTTTGCTTCTTCTTTTGTCAGCTCAGCAATAGCCTCCAGTCTTAGTATTTCTTTTTCAAGTACTTCATCCAGTTCCTTATTTTTTCTTTCAAGTTCTTCCCTTCTTTGATTTAATTCATGTTCCTTTTTTTCCAGGTAATAGGCTTTTTTTTCAATAGAATCTTCCCTGTTCATTAACCTGTCTTCTTTTTTCTTCAGCTCAAATTTCTGTCTGTTAATCTCCTCTTCTGCGCTCATCTTTAAATTCTGTATTTCTTCTTTACCTTCCAGCAATATCTCTTTTTTCAAAGTTGCAGCTTCTTTTTTTGCATTATTGAGTAATAAATCAACTTTTTGCTCTGCAGAACTTAACTTCGAATCTATAACATATTTTCTAAAGAAAAAACCAAATAGAAATCCTGCTATTACACCAATGACAATAAAAGCAATTTTTATTAACATATCCATTTTTAAAACCTTCCTTCCAAAATAAAAAGTCGAGTTAATATAATTTAATTAACCCGACTTATAAGTTAATTTACACCGTTTCTAAGAAAAATCTAAAAATCTTATTAAATTTGCACTAATAATAACTCTAATTTAACTGATATTTATCTGAATTTATTATTCAGACATAAAAACTTTTACTTTGTTTCGACCTTTTGCTTTAATTTTAAAATAAGTATAATATTTTAATATTAGATTAAACCCTGTATCTGCCCCTTTTGTTTTTTAATTAATTTAATAACAAGCAATTGAAATCATCTTAAAAAAACTTTTATTATCAATTCTTTTATTACATTTTTCTAATAAAACTTTACTCCCGCACTAATAATACATTATAGGATATTATTAATTCATGCAAATTAACTTATAAATCAGATATTACATTTTGTTAATTATTTTAATTTTAACTATAGCGGAGTTTTAAGTCAATAAAAATTACTCTTATATTTCACTGCTATTGAAACGCGGATTGCGATTTTGTTCGCAGGATAAGCCTCGGGTTTTCATTCAGGTTTCTATTGAAATAATTTTGATTTCATCAGAATCTATTATTTTTAATTTATTCCCTTTGCAATATCTGCATTTTGAAGCAATTTTTTTTGATAAAAATGTTTTACCACAGTCCATACACTTCATCTTTATTTTTTTTCTTTTAAAATCAAGAACAGCTCCATTTATAACATCATTATTTCCTGTGAGGTAATCATAATAAAATTTTATTGATTCAGGTTCAATATGTGTGAAAGGACCCAGTTCAAAACTTACTTTTTTTAATTTATATATATTATATTTTTTTGTAAGGTCGTTTAAAATTTCAATAATTGAGCAGGTTATAGAATATTCATGCATATTTATTTATTCTTTTACTATTATTTTTCTGAAAAACCTTTTACCTCTTTTTAATATCTTATTATTTAAATCATCTAAATTAAATTCTTTATCAGGATCGCTAACTTTTTTATCATCAACTTTTATTCCACCCTGCACTATTAATCTTCTGGCTTCACTTTTTGAACTAACAAGACCCGAATTATATAAAAGTTCAACTATTCCTATCTTTTTATCCGCCATATCTGACTGTTTTATAATATATTCTTCGACTTTTTCAGGAACTTCTTTTTTCTTAAAAATTAAATCAAATTCCTCTTCAGCTTTAATAGCTTCTTCTTCAGAGTAAAGCCTTTCTATAATTATTTTTGCCAGCCTCCTTTTTGCTATAGAAGGGTTTAAAACGCCTTTTTCCATATCAATATTCATTGCCTCAATATCTTTATAATCAACAGTGGTAAGAAGCCTGAAATAATCAATAATGATATTATCTGGTATTGACATAATTTTTCCAAAAATTTCTCCTGGTTGTTCATATACACCAATATAATTACCAAGACTTTTGCTCATCTTTTCAACTCCGTCTGTACCCACAAGGATAGGCATTGTTATGGCAATCTGTGGTTCCTGTCCTAATTCCTTTTGCAATTCTCTTCCCATAAGTAGATTAAATTTCTGGTCAGTTCCACCAAGTTCAACATCAGCTTTTATGGCTACAGAATCATAGGCCTGCATGATGGGATACAGAAATTCCATAATTGCTATTGGTGTATTACTTTTGTATCTTTTTTTAAAATCTTCTCTTTCCAGCATTCTTGCAACAGTAAATCTTGATGTTAGATTTAAGATGTCTTCAAATTTTAAATGATGAAGCCAGTTTGAATTCTTAACGACTTCGGTCTTTTCAGGAATAAGAATTTTAAATGCCTGCTCCATATATGTCTTTGAATTTTTTTCTATAACATCTTCAGATAGCTTTGGTCTCAGTGTGGACCTTCCGGAAGGATCGCCTATTCTTGATGTATAATCCCCTATAATTAAAATAGCTTTATGGCCGAGCTCCTGGAACTGCCGTAGTTTATTTAGAACAACAGCATGACCGAGATGAATATCAGGAGCAGTAGGATCAAGACCCAGCTTTACTTTTAATGGTTTATTTTCAATTATTGCTTTTTTTACTCTGGATTCCAGTTCTTCTTTTGTAAGAATATCTTCCGTTCCTGATTCAATTATTTCAATCTGTTTCTTAAGATCTTTTTCCATACCACTTTCCCAATCGTTTTCCCAATTTTTCAGAAGATTGATTAAAAATTGGTATAAATATTAACATAATAGTTATATATATGTCTAATATATAACTAATTAAAAGACAGGCATTTATACAATTATTTATGCTGTTTAATCAGTAATTCGCTTCCCGACCTCTATTGTTTTATTTATATCTATATTGTCTTTTAGGTAAATATTATATAAAATTTCCTAAGCTGTAATTAAAGATTGAAGAACAGGTCAGGAAGTAATATTTATATATAAATCTTATACCCTGTGAAAATTACTAATACTATTATATTAAACAGTTAACATTTAATGAATAACAAACAAAATAAACAGAATAAACAGAAAAAGAAAAATAAGTTTCTAAACTTTTTAAAAGTAGCATTAATAATTATCGTCTCACTTTTTATACTGTTCAGTCTTGTTTTGCTTCTATATGTTAATACTCTTCCCAGTCTTGAAGAACTTACCCCTACTCCAGTCGCACAGACATCCAAAGTATACGCAATTGATGGTACACTTATTGCAGAGTTTCATGCTGAAGAAAACAGAGAAATTGTCCCGTTTAATAAAATGTCTCAATACATCAAGGATGCTGTCATAGCAGTTGAAGATAAAAGATTTTATGAACATCAGGGCGTTGACTATATCAGAATTATCGGAGCATTAATTGCAGACCTCAG
>JAQVEM010000046.1 GCA_028697935.1 Actinomycetota bacterium | reverse complement strand
ACATCGGACAATCCAAGATCTGAAGAGCCACTTTCAATAATTAATATGATAAAAGAAGGGATAGTTAATTCAGGAAACGACAGATTTAATGTAGAGGTTGATAGAAAAAAAGCAATATTTAAAGCCCTAAATATGGCAGAGGTTAATGATATAGTTATAATTGCAGGCAAGGGTCATGAAAGTTTCCAGGAGTTTAAAGATTATAAAATACCTTTTAGTGATCGGGAAGTGGTCAGTGCATGGGCACAGTAAGTGAAACGATAAAATAAAAATGCCAGGAAAAGAGAATAAAAAGACGATATAGAGAAATAAAAATGAAAGAAAAGATAAAAATAGAAAATTTATTATTATGGACAGAATGCAATCTAATTTCTGGTAATGCCGCGGAATATATTTCTAATATTTCAACAGATACAAGAACTATAAAAGAAGGGGATTTCTTTATACCTGTAGTCGGGGAAAATTATGATGGTCATGATTTTATAGGAATGGCTCTGGAAAAGGGAGCCTGTGGCTTTGTTTTTCAGTCAGAGTATAGCGAAAGGTTAAAGCAATGGGAAAAAAGTATAAAAGGTCGAAATCTAAATGACCTTATAATTATAAAATCGCAAAACAATTTATTTTTTCTTAACAATATTGCATATCATTACATCCGGAAATTCAATCCTACTGTAATAGGAATTACTGGAAGCGCTGGTAAAACTACATCAAAGAATTTGCTTGTAAGCATATTGAGCAGAAAACATAAAGTTGATTTTACTCCAGAAAATTATAACACTGAAATAGGAGTTTCAAAATCAATTCTGGAAATTGATAGTGGAACAGAAGTCTTTATTGCCGAACTCGGAATGCGGGGCAGTGGTCAGATAAAATTGTTATCGGATATGTGCAATTTAAATATTGGTGCTATTACTTCAATAGGTGAATCACATCTGGCTTTTTTTAAGGATCTGGATGAGATAGCGATGGCTAAAGCTGAAATAGGAGATATTCTTTACAGGAATAACGGAGTTTTATTTTTAAATAATGATGACCTGTATAGTGACTTTATTGAAAAGAGGGTAAAATGTAAAAATTTAAGATTTGGAAGAGGTGACAAGGCTGCATTTAACTTTATAGAAAAAGATGTTGATTGCATGGGAAGGTTCGAATTTGACTTGCTAAAAGGTGATAAAAAAGTTACAAATATAAAATTAAATGTTCCCGGTTATCATAATATATATAATGCATGCTGTGCGGCTGCAATAGCTCTGTATCTGGGTATTGATACGGAGACAATAAAAAAGGGGATCGAAGAAGCAGTTATCGATAGTTCAAGAATGGGAGTTATAAATAAGAAAGATAGAATAATTATAGATGATTGTTATAATGCTAATCCTTTATCTGTAAAGAGAGCAATTGATACGCTTAGTTTAATTTCAAAAAAGAGAAATATGAGGAGTGTTGCTATATTAGGAGATATGCTGGAACTTGGAAGTAAATCACCATCTCTCCATGCCGATATAGGTAGATATTTATCTGAAAAAAAGATAGATGTACTAATTGCTGTGGGTAGTCTTTCTGAAAACATATATAAAGGGTTCAAAAATAGTACTAATCTTAATAACAGTAATAGCAGTAAAAACTATTATTATTTTAGTAACAGGGAAGAATTAATGGATGAAATAAATGGTCTGATTAAACCGGGCGATATTATATTAATAAAAGGCTCCAGAGCAAATAAAATGGAAGATATTGTTAATATTTTGCAGGCAGGAATTAAAGTATGACGTGGATATTTTTATCGATTATGATAGGGGGCATAATGTCACTTATAGTAACTCCTCTATTCATAAAATTTCAGAGAAACAAAAAAATTGGTAAGAGAATCCGTATAGATGGTCCCAAGACACATTCTACTAAAACAGGGACACCCACTATGGGTGGGCTGGTATTCGTATTTTCGTCGCTGGTTTCTTATATTGTAGTGAGTCTGGTAAAGTATTACAGACATGGAGATTATAGCATAGAAGGTATCTTTGCTATTTCTGTTTTGTTACTATGCAGCTTTATAGGATTTATTGATGATTATATTGCTATTAAAATGCAGAGATCACTTGGTTTGAGATGGTGGGTTAAAATAGTTCTCCTTACTGTAGTTTGCATTTACTTTATATTGTTTTCAAAATATGTTCTTAATATTAATACATATCTAAGCATACCATTTACAGATATGAAAGTTGAACTGGGTAACTGGTACTATATCATTGTAGTTCTTATTTTAATAAGCACAACAAATGCAGTTAATCTAACTGATGGTCTGGATGGCCTGGCTGCAGGTGCCTCTTCTATTGTTTTAGCTGTTTTCTGCCTTATAGCTTTTCTCGAATGGTCTGTACTTGATGTTAATTCTGCCATAGATATAGCTGTGATAGGTGGCGGTACTCTCGCTGCTTGTATAGGGTTTTTATGGTGGAATACTGCACCTGCTGAGATTTTTATGGGAGATACAGGATCTTTTGGACTGGGAGGGCTAATTGCGACATTTGCTATAATTTTAAAACAGGAAATTCTACTTATTGTAATTGGAGGGCTTTTTGTAATTGAAACGTTATCAGTAATAATACAGGTCTTATGGTTTAAGATGTTTAGAAGAAGGGTATTTAAGATGGCTCCAATTCATCATCATTTTGAGCTTCTCGGGTGGCCCGAAATAAAGATTATTATAAGGTTCTGGATTGTATGTATGTTATTTGCAGGAGTAGGGTTTTTTATTTATTACTTAAAATTTGTAGATTAAGAGAACATGGAAAAAAGGGGAAAAACCGATTTTATAAAAAAATACAATTTACTGGTTGTAGGCCTGGGAAAAACAGGAGTTTCTGTTATTAAAAAAGTATCTAACCTGTGTTCATCAATAATTGCAGTGGATGATAATCCCTATCTTGATCTGGAACTATCATTTGGAGGTAATCAATATAAGGATATTGACAATCTAACAATAATGTCTGGCGGTGACTTTAAGGATGTACAAAAAATTTTAAAAAAAATCGATCTTGTAATAATAAGCCCTGGAGTTCCCTGCGATGCTCCATTAATAAAAAATGCAAGAGAGGAAGGAATTCCGGTATGGAGTGAGCTTGAACTCGCATGGAGATTACTGCAAGAAGAGGAACAAAAAAGAACAATTGCAGTAACCGGTACAAATGGTAAAACGACAGTTGTAACATTAATTGGAGATATTCTTAAAAATTCAGGAAAAAATTGTGTGGTATGTGGTAATGTAGGATTGCCTTTAATAGACACAATAAACACAAACGAAGTAAATATTGTTAATAACGATAGAACAAGTAGTAATTATAGTATAGATAGGGAACTTATAAGGGTGATAGAAGTTAGCAGTTTTCAGCTCGAGTGGGTATATGAATTTAAACCACATATCAGTGTTATATTAAATATAACAAGTGATCATATGGACAGGCACAGATCTTTTGATAATTATGCAAGGTTAAAGTTAAAATTATTTGAGAATCAGTCTGCCGGTGACAGGGCAGTTTTTAATGCTGATGACCCGAATATTGAAAGCAGAGTAAGCAGTGGTATATCTACCAGGTATAAAAAACTTCCGGAGTTTATAAAATATGGCCTTAAAACAAAAACAGGAGTGAACCTTTTTTATGAAGACGGAACCATCTTTTACAGAATTGATGATAAAGAAGGAAGGATAGATATAAAAAATTCACCTCTTAAAGGCAACCACAATATATCCAATATCATGGCTTCTATCGCATCTTCTTTATTAATGGGTGTAAATGAGAGAAACATTGAAGAAGCAATAGAAAAATTTAAACCTTTAAACCACAGGCTTGAATATCTTGGTTGTGTAAAAAAAATAAGGTGTTTTAACGATTCAAAATCGACAAATCCCGATGCAACACTGGTTGCTCTCGAAGATTTCGGTAAAGAAGTTACATTAATAATGGGTGGGAAAAATAAGAACATGGATTTTTCAGAATTGATTAATATTTTAAATAAAAAAATCAAAAACCTTATTTTAATCGGAGAAGCTGCGCCGGTAATTTATGAGTCAATATCAAAAAGTGGTTTTAACTATAAAATATTCAGATGTAGAACTCTTGAAGAAGCAGTAAGCAGGGGATTTGAAGTTGCAAAGCCCGGTGAGGTGCTGATGCTTTCCCCTGCCTGTGCCAGTATGGATATGTTTAAAGATTATAAAGAAAGAGGAGACAGATTTAAAAGCCTTGTATATATGGAAAAGAGGAAGGTAAGTACTGGCAAAAATTAGTTAAAAAAAAGAATATAACACCAGAGAGAATATGGAAGAAGAAAGAAGAAACATCAGAAGATATAATTTATTAAAGATTGATATTGAGTACTACTTCCTGTTTGTTATCACACTAATTCTGTCAATAATTGGTCTCATAATGGTAGCAAGCTCTTCTATGGCGGTAGGTGAAAGATATTTTAATGACCCTTACTGGTTTATCAGAAGACAGGTAATATGGTGGGTTATATCTTTAATTTTTCTTATTCTGACCTCGAAAATAAATTATCACACCTACCAAAAGCTTTCTAATTTTATAGTAATTATAGTTATCGGTTTGCTTGCACTGGTTCTAATTCCAGGAATCGGGGTAGAAGTCGGAGGTTCAAGAAGATGGCTCAATTTATGGTTTTTCAATTTACAACCTTCGGAGTTTGCGAAAGTTGCCATAACTTTTATGCTATGTGATAACATTGAACGTAAATACAGATACAGGAAGCATATAAAAGATATTATTCTCCCTTCTTTTTTAGCCTTATGTATTATTACAGCTTTAATATTTCTTGAGCCCGATCTTGGCTCTGTTGTTATTATCTGGTTGATTGCATTTATAGTCATGTTTATAGGTGAAGTGAGATTTAAACATCTTATTGGACTGGGTTCTACCGGACTTATAGTAATAATGAGTTACCTGTTTATGGAAGACTATAGGAAGGAAAGGCTTTTCGCTTTTTTTAATAAAGCAGAAGAGGTCGAGGGAGCTAATTTTCAGATAACACAATCACTGATTGCGCTGGGCTCCGGGAGTCTAACAGGAGTAGGTCTCGGTAACAGTATGCAAAAATATTCTTATCTTCCAGAAGCTCACACCGATTTTATATTTGCAATTATTGGTGAGGAGCTTGGTCTGGCGGGTACGCTTCTTGTAGTAATTTTATTTATACTTTTTATGTTTCTAGGGATAAGAATTTGTATCAAGACAGAAGACTGCTTTGGAAGAATACTGGCAGCAGGACTTACAAGTATTATTATAGTACCTGCTATAATTAATATTTTTGTTGTTATTGGTCTTGCTCCTGTAAAAGGTCTGGCGCTACCTTTTATAAGCTCTGGAGGTTCATCGTTGATTATTAATATGATAGTGGCAGGGATACTGCTTAACATATCCAGAAACAATAGTTTATTAATGATAAAAAGTCAGAAATAGGTCAGGCATTAAGTCAGAGATTCAGGTATTATAATAGGGCAAAAAGGGTAAAGCAGGGTAAAACCAGACTGGAGTTAAACCAGTAAGATAAATTAACTGTAGCTAAATTAACAGAAATTCAATTAACCTGGTAAGATTAATAAAGTTAGATTAACGGGGTTAAAATTAATTAAAGGAATATCATTGGATGGAAAAAAAATAATAATATGCAGTGGCGGGACAGGCGGGCATATTTATCCTGCCATGGCCATTGTTGAGGCTATAAGGGACAATTATCCCCTGTGTGAAATTCTTTTTATCAGTAGCAAAAAAGGTCCCGGTATTGAAATTCTTGCACAATACAATATAAATCATATAACAATTAAATCATGCGGGCTGGTTATGAATGTAAATATGTTAAAAAAGATTTTTAATGCAATAAAGTTTTTTTATTTTTATATTATTGGTTTTTTCCAATCTTTAAAGATAGTACTGAGTTTTAAACCTGATATAATACTTGGTATGGGTGGTTATATATGTGCTCCTGTGCTTTCAGCCGGGATTTTAACGGGCTCTAAAATAGCACTGCATGAGCAAAATTATATTCCGGGTAGATTGAACAGTTTTTTTTCAAGATTTGCAAAATATATATTTATTAGCTTTAAAGATACGGCTAAATACCTGAAGGCAGGGAAAGATAAAATAATCTTTACCGGTAATCCGTTAAGAAAAACAATAAAAAAGCAGAAGGATGCGGAGCCCGATTTTAAAAAATGGGGCCTTGAAAAGGGAAGATTTACCATAGTTGCTTTTGGAGGAAGTCTTGGTGCACAAAAGATAAATAATACTGTTGTGGGATTATATGATTATTTTAAGGATAATGATAAAATTCAAATTTTGCTTATTTCGGGGAAACGTTTTTATGATAGTCTAATAGAAAATAAAAAAGATATTATTGCTTCCAAAGATAAAATTATTTTCAAAATTTTTGATTATATAAGCGAAATGGATGAAATATACAGAATGGCTGACCTTGTAATTTCAAGGGCAGGTGCGAATACTATATCAGAGTTGATAGAATATAACATTCCTTCAATACTTGTGCCATATCCTCATGCAGTTGCAAATCACCAGTTTTATAATGCAG
This sequence comes from Actinomycetota bacterium, assembly GCA_028697935.1. GTDB lineage: Bacteria > Actinomycetota > Humimicrobiia > Humimicrobiales > Humimicrobiaceae > JAQVEM01. Next base: position 3,213 of record JAQVEM010000046.1, on the reverse strand, counting down.
ATTTTCTGGTAAGGAATGGTAAAGCTATTATGGTTGAGGATAAGGACCTTAATGAAAAAAGACTGGTTGAATTAATAGAAATTCTTACTGAATCTGAATGGAAAAAATATAAAGAGATGAAAAGCATTGTAATTAATGATACTGTAACTGATAGTGCGGGATTGATTGCTACTAAACTAATGGAGAGTTAAATTGAATAATCTAAATGATGATTTAGAAAAAAGCAAAAAGATTTTTCTGATCGGTATAGGTGGTGCAGGAATGAGCGCGATTGCCCAGGTGCTTTACGGAATGGGATTTGAAGTATCAGGCTCGGATATAAAGGAATCACACTATACTAACTATTTAAAAAATATTGGTATAAAAATATTTATCGGACATTCAAAAGAAAATATTAAAGGAGCTGATATTGCAGGCTATTCATCTGCAATACCTGATAATAATGTGGAACTGGCTGCTGCCAGAGAGAGAAAAATCCCCGTACTTGCCCGTTCAGACATACTGGCATGGATATTAAACAAAAGAAAAGGTATAGCTATTGCCGGGACTCATGGAAAGACTACTACAACTTCTATGATTTCTCTAATTTTTAGAGGTCTGGGACTGGACCCGATTATAATGGTTGGAGGAGAGTTAAATGAACTTGGCTCAAATGCCAGATACGGAAAAGGCGAATATGTGATTGCTGAAGCAGACGAAAGTGATGGTTCTTTCCTTAAATACAATCCGTTTATAAGTGTTGTTACAAATGTTGAAGGCGATCACTTTGATTTTTATAGTGATATAGATGAGATTAAAAACAGTTTTGCAAAATTTATTTCTAACACATCTCCTGGTGGATCTGTAATAATGAACGGAGATGAACCATCGCTCAGAGATATTTCCAGATTAAGTGATAGAGAAGTTGTATATTATGGGATAAGCCCTGAAAATCATGTTTATGCAGAAGACATAAAATTTGCTAACTTTACATCTTCCTATACTCTGGTTATTGAAGGAAGAGATAGTAAGAGAAAGAAATTAAATATTTTTTTAAATGTACCGGGCATCCATAATGTAAAAAATAGTCTGGCTGCTCTGGCAGTGTGTTATAGTTTAAATTTTGATATGGAAAAAGCAGCCGATATATTAAGATATTTTACCGGTGTCAGGAGGAGATTTGAAAAAAGAGGAGAGAAGAAAGGCGTTCTGATTTTTGATGATTACGCACATCACCCTTCTGAAGTAAGAGCAACTCTTGATGCTGCTGTAAAAGAGAAAAAAAATAGAATAATTGTAGTCTTTCAACCTCACAGATATTCACGGCTGGCAAATTTAAAGGATAAGTTTAATGGTTGTTTTAATGAGAGCGATATTTTAGTTATTACAGATGTTTATGCATCAGGTGAGCTACCGATTCCAGGAATTACCGGTAAGACTCTGGTTGATATTTTAATAGATGGCGGGTTTAAAGGCAGAATAGTCTATATTCCGGGATTACAGGAAGTAGCAGAATATCTTGAACTCAATATGAAACAAAATGATATGATTTTATTAATGGGTGCAGGAGATGTCACAAGAGTCACAGAAGAATTATTAAAATATTAAAATGTTTGATCATCTATAAACTTTCAATGAAAGAAAATAAATTACTGGAAGAAGAAATTCTTAATATTATTAAGGACGCTGGTCTGAATAATGCAGTATTTAATGTAAACACATCGAACCTGTCTTCCATCAGAACGGGAGGAAATGCACTCTGCTACTTTAAGGCTGATAGAATTATGGATTTAAAGAAAATAATTGAAATCTGTATAGAGAAAAAAATTAATTTTATGTTAATAGGAGATTGCACAAATATTTTGTTTAATGATGGATATATTAAGACAGTACTTATAAAACTGGGTACTGATTTTGATTATGTAGAATTTAAAGAAGATGGTGAGATCGAGGCAGGTGCAGCCTGTAATCTCTCAAAATTTATAATAAAAGCAGCAGCAGAAGGGTATGATTTTTCAATGCTTTCTGGCATACCCGGTACTCTGGGTGGAAGTATTGCAGGTAATAGTGGAAGCAGGGATACTGGAATATGTGACTTTGTAAAAAAAATCAATTATATTGCGGAAAGCAATGGGGAGATTATAGAAAAAACTGTGAGTCTGGATAAAAGTAATTTCAGCTACAGGAATTTAGATATTCCCGACCTGGTTGCATTGACCGGTGTAACAATGAGTGCACGAAAAGATAGTAAAAATGATATTCTAAAAAAAATAGGACATAAAATAAAAACCAGAAAGTTAAATCAACCTGTTAATACCAGAAGTCTCGGGTGTTTTTTTAAAAATGCAGAAAATTATCCTGAATCTGCAGGTGAATTAATAGAAATGTGCCATCTCAAAGGATTTACTTATGGTGGTGCCAGGGTTTCAGAAAAACATGCAAATTTTATTGAAAATTTTAAGAATGCAAGCTCGGGTGACATATTTGTTCTTTCAAAAATAATAAATGATGTAGTTATGGAAAAGTCTGGAATAAAACTGGAATACGAAGTTAAACTGGTAGGATTCTAATCATACAAAAAAGAAAAGGATTTTATTATGTCAGATTTATTAGAAAAATTTCAGAACCTTAAAGTAAGGGAAAATAAAAAATCGCTTAAAATCGGTGTAATTGCTGGAGGTATCTCTTCAGAGAGGGAGATATCACTGTTAACTGGAAAAAATATTTATGACTCACTGTTAAGATCGGGTTACAATGCTATTTTTATTGACCCTGCAGATGATTTTTTTAAAAGGCTTAAAGAGATAAATATAGCATTCCTTGCACTTCATGGTAAATATGGTGAGGATGGTACAATTCAGGGGTTACTTGAGTTTGCAAGAATCCCGTACACAGGGTCTGGAATACTGGGTAGTGCAATTGCAATTAATAAGATATTATCAAAGAAGATTTTTCAGTGTGAAAATATTCTTACACCTGATTATCTTGAAATAGAATTTAAAAATGGATTAGAGCTATCAGAGTTAAAAAAACTTTTGAATAAAAAAACCGGATATCCTGTAATAGTTAAACCGAATACAGAAGGTTCAACAATAGGTGTAAGCATAGTTTATAACGATGACGGGCTGGAGAGTGCAATTACTGAAGCCTTAAAATATGATACTGCGATTTTAATTGAAAAATATATAAAGGGAAGGGAATTAACTGTAAGCATTATAGGAAATGAACCGATTG
>JAQVEM010000045.1 GCA_028697935.1 Actinomycetota bacterium | reverse complement strand
AAGAGCCTGCCTCTTTCTTTTTATACCAATTATAGCCAAATTTATCATAAATATATACTTTCAGCTGTGATTGGAAAATCCATGCTCTTATATAATCAGCACAGTAAAATCCATCATCCACATCTCTCAGATAATTTTCTTCAGGGTATTTCATTAAATTTACTTTAGATAAAATTTCCCTGTACATAGATTCTTTTCCTCCTATCGGGCCGCCATCATGAAGAATAAGTTCGTACTTCAACTTGCCTGCATATCTTCTGCAACACCATAGTTTTAAAAGATTAGAAAAATATGCAAATTCTTTAGCTGTATCTTTATCCATCCCGGGAAAATCCATTAGCCACTCCTGATTCTGCATAAGCAATTCCATATAAAAAGCATAACCCTCTGTAACTGCATTATCACCTAGATATTTGTATTCAAAATCAAGACCCGGACTGGTACTGCCAAAGTGCAGAGCATGGCCTCCCTCATGAAGCAAAGCTTCATAATCATCCTGTCCACCAGAAGGCATAATTACAAGATATATTTCCGACGGTACATGTGGCGTACAACAAAATGCTCTCGGTGATTTATTTTCTCTCTCCTCAACATCAAAACAAATATTATTATATTTATATATATCTATATCCATTTCAGACAGAGTACTCTTAAATACAGGAACAAGGGCGCTTTTCTTAAAAAATCTATCATATTTCCTTGCTCTCTTTAGAAATGCAAAATCACTTCTTCTTGAATGCAAGCGAGAAAGAGGAATACCGAGCTCCTTTTGCAATAAAGCACCAAAATGTTTTTCATATAGATTCTCAGTTTCGATAAGTAATTTTTCCATCTCAGCCATAAGGGCAGTAAAATCTACTTCATTAAGGTATGAGAAAAGGTCGCTGTAACTTGAAAAACCCAGATCAACTGCTTGTTTTTGAACAATTTGCCAGTATTTATACAAATCAGCATTTAGATATTCTGACACCACCTTATTTCTTTTATCATCTATATCATCTCTCCTGGCTTTATCGGGTTCATTTGTAAGTAAAATTTCAGAATACCTAAAGGGAATCTCTTTACCATCAATAACAATTTTTGCTTTTGCTTCATCCGCTGCAATCTTATCAACCAGATCTCTGACCTGTAATTCAAGATATCCTTCAACACAGAATTTTAAAAGCGATGCATTCTTTTTTCTTTCCTCACCGCTAGTTTTTTCTTTTAAATCTCCAAGCCACTTTATATTATTCATACTGAATAAATATCTGAACTCTTCACTGATTTTACCAGCATCAAGGCTATCCTTTTGTCCTGAAAAATGAAGGTAATATTCTCTATCTCTTTTATATAAAAATTTTTCTGAATCCTCTCTATATTTTACAATGTCCATTTTCCCTCCAGTGTTCATCAGACAGATATTTTTTAATTATAATTATATTATAAGATGACATAAAGTTGCGGATTACATATATTGCCAATCAATATAAGGCTACAAATAATATATGCATAATATAAATATATATGACATGCAATTTATATTTTTAATAATTTTAAAGTTTTTCAGGCAGGAATATTTTCTCTTACTGTCTTTACAATGCTATCTTTATCAAATCCGTATGCTTTAATTAATTCAGCTGGAGATCCTGAAGAACCAAATTTATCCTGTACTCCCAGTCTTATTACTCTTACAGGGTATTTCTCCGATAAAACTTCACATACAGCACTACCCAGTCCACCTATTACATTATGGTCCTCTACTGTTATTACTAATCCGGTTTTTTTTGCACTTTCAATTATCATTTCACTGTCTACTGGTTTAATAGAAGCCATGTTTATCATGTCCACTTCAATTCCTTCTTCTTCTAAAGTTTTTGCAGCTTCCAGTGTAATAGAGGTTGTAAATCCTGCACTTATCAATGTTGCTTTATCACCATCCATTATTTTCACCCCACGACCAATTTTAAATTCATAATTATCATTAAACAGTACAGGACTATTTCCCCTGCATAGCCTGATATAGCATGGACCATTATATTTATATATTTCATCTATAACTTTCCGGGTTTCAGTTCCATCAGCTGGCGATATCACAATCATATTTGGGAAAGACCTCATAATCGCTGCATCTTCTATCGCCTGATGGGTCGCTCCATCTTCACCAACTGAAATGCCAGTATGGGTTGCACATATCTTTACATTTAACCGGGGATATGCAATTGAAATACTTACCTGATCACAGGCTCTTTTTGTAGCAAATACTCCAAACGTTGAAGCAAATGGAATTTTACCCATTGTAGCAAGACCTGCTGCCGCACTCATCATATTTGCCTCAGCCAGACCAAAATTAAAGAACCTTTCAGGAAACTTTTTAGCAAAAATAGCAGTTCTGGTTGACTTAGAAAGATCGCAATCAAGAACCACAATATTTTTATCTATTTCTCCAAGCTCAGCAAGTTTCCTGCCATAAGCTTCTCTTGTTGATATCTTTTCATCTTCACTGGATAATATTTTTTTTATATCCTGCTTTATCATTTTTTTAAACTCCCCTGTCTTTTAAAAATTAATGTTATAAACATCCTAAAAAATTTTAAATATCCTAATAAAAATGTTTATTGCACGTTTTTTCATAGTTAAATTATAGTTAATCCTCTAATTTCAAATTACAGATGTCACATAATGCTTTTTCCTTTTCCTCTTCTGAAGGTGCCTTACCGTGCCAGTCACAAACATTTTCCATAAAAGACACACCTCTGCCTTTTATAGTGTTTGCAATTATACATACCGGTTTATCCTTAATACTTAAAGCGCTTTTAATTGAATAGTCTATTTCATCAAAATCATGACCATCAATTTCAAAGACTTCCCATCCAAAAGACCTCCATTTATCTGCCAGAGGTTCGCTGTTCATTACATCTTTTGTAAACCCATCTATCTGTAATCCATTTTTATCAACTATTGCAACCAGATTGCCAAGTTTGTAATGAGATGCTGACATTGCCGCTTCCCAGACCTGACCTTCTGCACATTCTCCATCACCCAGTATAGCAATTATATTGATATTCAAGTCATCAAGTCTTGCTCCTAATGCCATCCCGACCGAGCAGGAAAGCCCCTGACCCAGTGAGCCAGTAGTCATTTCAACACCGGGTGTCTTATTCATATCCGGATGACCCTGGAGAATTGAACCGTATTTTCGCAGTGTTTTTAAGTGAGATTTATCAAAGAATCCTTTCTCTGCCAGTGTGGCATAAAGTACAGGGCAGGCGTGACCTTTTGATAACACAACTCTGTCTCTGTATTTGTCAGATGGGTTATCCGGGTTAATGTTTAAAATCCCGCTAAAATAAAGATAGGAAAATACATCTGCGATAGAGAGTGAACCTCCCGGATGTCCGGAACCTGCTTCACAAAGCATCTCAATAATGTCCTGCCTGATAATTTTTGCCTTCTCCTGTAATTTTTTCTTTAGTTCACTATCCATATAAATACCCCTTTAATCCCTTTTGATTATAAATAAAATATAAATACAACTTATGTCTGCATGGAATACGACATATTTGTGACATAATAAATTTTACAACTACCCACATAAATTAATAAATTATAAAAGAATATAATAAAATCAGACATAAAGAAACATCATATAAAGATAGTAAAAAATATAGCCCTTATTCTTACGCCGGATTAGCCAGATTATTATTCTAATTGAATTTTGATAGATTAGAATAATCCTTCCTGCCCATTGCTTTCATTATCTTTATTCCCTTTATATCCATTATCAAATTTATCATATTCATTATCATCAGACAATTCAAGCTTCCTCAGAAGAACCGACCTTTCAAAATTTTTCACATAATCTGACCAATCATTTCCATCTTTATTCCCTTCTATAATAAGATTGTATCCACCAATATCTGCATCCAGGTGGTCTGCATGGTAAACTATAAAAGCCTCCATAATTTTAGGTCTTCTTGGCGAACCAAATTCTTTATGACCGTGATGGCTCAATATTATATGAAGAAGCCTGTTCTTTAGTTCTTCTGGAAATCCATCTATTTGTTTTATCTTTTCCAGAATCCAGCCGTATCCAATTGTTATATGCCCCATAAGTTTTCCTTCATCAGTCACTTCAGTAGTTATTGCTGTTCTGTATTCTTTTATTTTTCCTATATCATGCAGAATTGCCCCACTGATAAGAAGGTCATAGTTTAAATTGCTATAAATTTTAAAAGCAGCATCGCAGATTTTTACAACCGCAAGAGTGTGCTCAAGCAGTCCACCTCTAAAGGCATGATGGTACTGGACAGCCGCTGTTGAATTTTTGAAATCTTTTACAAACTCCTCATCACAAAAAAATAGATCAAGAAGCTTCCTGACATATGGATTTTTAATTTCTGCAATATACTCTTTAATTTCACTAAACATCCCGTCAATATCTTTTCTGGTGGTTTTTACATAATCCTGGTAATCTATATTTTTTATATCTTCAACCCTCTTGAGCGAGGTTATGGTAAGCTGCTTTGAACCCTTATATCCACCCACATCACCTTCCACCATAACAAAATCGCCTCTTTTAAAACTCTCAGTATTATGGTAAACCTCAGTCCATATTACCCCTTCTATATTTCCTTCCCTGTCCTGAAGGGTGACGGTACAATAATCTCCGCCATCTTTTTTTTTCCTTATTTGTTTATCTACTACTACAAACACAGAATCAACTTTTGCACCGATTCTAAGGTCTGATACAAATTGCTTTTTATTAATTTCCATTATTTACCATTATCTCTAATTAGTTCTCATTATTTTCCACTATTTTCTGCTATCTTCTACTTCTTACCACTCTTTATCACTATCTTTGCTACACTATTTTTTCACCATGCTATTTTTTAATATCCCACTTTTTAAAATGATCCAGCACTTTGTAATTGGTCATATCGTAATGAATAGGGGTTATAGAAATATAATTATTCTTGACTGCAGCATAGTCGGAATCTTCATCCTCCAGACCTCCATCAAAATCCCAATCCATCCAGTAATAACTTTTTCCTCTCGGGTCTACTCTCTTTATGAATTTATCAACAACTTTAGCACTGCTCTGCTTTGTTATCTTTACTCCCTTTATCTCATCTTCAGAAACATCCGGTACATTAACATTAATAAGAGTTCCGGATGGAATTCCGCCATTTTCTATTACCTGATGCGCAAGCCTTCTTATAAAAGAAGCTGCATAATTATAATCAGGGTCGATTATATTATTAATCGAAACTGCTATTGAAGGTACACCGAGAATAGCGCCTTCAATAGCAGCAGAAACTGTTCCTGAATATATAATACTTTCTCCTAAATTCGGCCCTCTATTTATACCCGAAATAAGCAAGTCAGGAGATTTTTCAAGAATAGCATTAATAGCTATTTTAACACAGTCAGCAGGAGTCCCATCTACAGCATAACCAAAAAACTTCCCCTCTCTGTATTCTTTTCTCACAGAAATAGGATGGAATACCGTTATAGCATGGCCAACTGAACTTCTTTCTTTATCTGGTGCCACAACTATTACATTAAACCTATTGTCTTCTTTTAAAGCCCGGTAAAGCGTATGGATTCCTTCTGAATTTATCCCATCATCATTTGTAAGTAAAATAATCTTTTCATTCATATTATTAAAAATCGCCACCTCTAAAATTATTTATCCGTGAACAAAATTCTATCCTATTATAATCTATTATTCCAGAATGGTAACTTATTTTTAAAAAAGAAATATTAAAATCCAGAGAAAAATTACATAAAATGGACTACCTGATAGTTGCACTCATAAAATTGGGCTTACAACTCCCCACCTAAAAATGTCTTAAGAATTAAGCAAAAATTAAAAACAAAAACTGCATTAAAAGAATAAAAATATTTATATCTAATATTTAAAAAGGAGTTTGAAATTAGAAATTTTATTGTTTCTTATCTGACTTTTTCCCTGAATACCTAAAATACTTTAAAATTCTGTATTTTAAATTTATTAGTTTTAACTTTAACTTCTTGAAGGGGTTACCGCTGTATCTATTAAGGATATCTTTAGCCGCAAATTTTATTACAACCTCCCTGCCATACTTTAAACTCAAAAATCTTTTATGCTCATTTATCCATATATAAAGGTCAGTTTTTGTCCTGTCGGGAAATTTTTCAAGCAATCCATAATGTTTAATAATCTCAATAGCAGGAAGATAAATTTTATCATACCAGATAGTTGCAGCTTCTTCGAAAGTTACCATTTTTTCATCAGCTTTTCTATCTTCGTTCATCTGAACCATTAATTTATTTATCTGTCCGAGCAGGGCATCATACTGGCCCGGTGCGGTTACTCTAATTTTGACAGAATCTGGTCTGCTCTTATCCAGTTTTGTAAGATTAAAAAACTTTTCTCTTTCAGCAAGGATAAATATTTCGTTCGGGTCCATATCCGGTGTAAGCTGAACATCAGTTATAAATTCTATAACTTCGGCATCAATATATTTAACACCGGTCTTTTTAGCAACGCTAACCCTGTGATTTCCATCATAAACAAAATATATGTCACCTACTTTATAAAGCTTAACAGGAGGTAAAATTACATCGCTTGCCATTAAATTATGTATTTTTGCCCACCTTGCCTGTAGATGTGCTTTTTTGGGAAGAAAAAACCTGTCAAAATCTTTATATCTGTCAAGACTCCCAACAATACTGTCAACTTTTACAGTCTGGATTCCGAGGTATCTCTGATTATGGAGTCCTAAATCTTCTCTTATTTTATCAAAAGAGATCAGTTCATTATTTCTGCCTATAAGCAAATACTTAAGGCTGTTAAGCATCGACTTAAATCTGGCGCTTTCAAACTCCTGATTTGATATGTCATAAGGTATCTTGGTTTTAGAAGTATTTACCATTAATGGACCAGTGTCTCCTCATTTTTAAATTAATAAATTTTTATCTGCAAATAAGTTCCTTTTTGGAGCTTATTTGTAATTTCCTGTTATTTAACTCTATTAGTTAAATTCTGGCATGCTAGATTTCAATAATCCTGTATCCGTAAGCATTTATAACTTTTGTGTCATTTATTGTTGTTTCCCAGTTATTTGCTGTTCCATATGTATGAACATGGCCATGAACCAGATACTTCGGTTTGTATTTTTTTATAAAATCATTAAAACACTTAAAGCCTGTGTGACATAAATCTTTACCATCATGAACTTTAAAAGGAGGAGCATGGGTAACAACAATATCAACATATCTTTTTTTAAATATCTTATTCTTATAAAGAGCTGGCTTTAATCTGTTAATCTTCCGACACATCTGTGCTTCAGAATACTGGTAATCACCCCCACTGTATCTCATCGAACCTTCAAGCCCCATTAGTATGACACCATTATACTCAATTACTTTTTGGTCAAGATTAATACACCCTTCAGGTAGACCGGATTTAATCCCGCCTTCAGTATAAATTTTGTTAATATCATGGTTTCCCAGAACATAAAAAAGCGGCTTGTTGAGCGTGGACACTATGAATTCAAGATAATAGGCAGGAAGGTCGCCACAGGATATAACAAAACTTATATCACTCAGCCTATCCGCAATATTATTGCTATATATGTGTTCAACCACTTTATCGCTTATCAGTAATATTTTCATAACAAAATATAAAATACGTTTCTGTTTTTCTATAAATTTTTATGTTTCTATAATAATGCAAATGATAGCATAAATTACAGCATAAATGATTATATAAATTATATAAATTGTGTAGAAATAATAAAGACCTAAGGCCCAGCAGTTTTAATCTTTACACAAATCTAAACAATACAAAAATCCTTTATGTCTGCTATAAAAGGATATTTTTACGGCATGTGAGAATTTTTTTATCTTCAGTATAAAAAATAACATTGCTGGACTTTGCTACGGCAATATATAATGAGTCATATATTGTAAGGCCTTCTAAAAGTGCTATTCCGGCCGAATCCGAAAGAATAGAATTATCATGATATTTGATTTCAAAATCCATTTTAAAAAGCACTTCCCTAGCACTGGAGATATCTTCTATGCTAAATTGTGATTTTGTAATTAAAGCATTTTTTTTGCTGCTTCAACAATATCAGTTACCTGTGGAATTGAAGCCTCTTCAAGAGCTGAATTATATGGAATAGGGGTATTAAGCCCCGCTACTATTTTTACTGGAGCTTTTAAATACTTAAAGGCCCTTTCTGTTACCCTGGCACTTATATCGGAAGCAACAGAGCCTCTGCTGCATGCTTCACTAACAACAATGAGCCTTCCTGTTTTTTTGACAGAATTTACCAGCGAATCAATATCAAGCGGCACAAGGGTTCTCGGGTCAATAACCTCACAGCTTACACCATCCCGGGATAACTCTTCTGCTGCATTAAGGGATTTTATAACCATGTTTGAATATGCAAAGATAGTAATGTCATTTCCCTCTCTTTTAACTTCAGCTTTTCCAAAAGGAACGCTATACCCTCCTTCCGGAACTTCTCCCCTGGTAGAATAAAGCATTTTATGCTCTATAAACATTACAGGACCATCATCCTTTATTGCAGTCTTTAAAAGACCTTTCGCATCATAAGGAGTAGAGGGCATTACAACTTTTAAGCCGGGAACATGATAAAACCATGCTTCAAGGCTCTGCGAGTGCTGCGCTGCAACTCCTTTCCCAACTCCGCCCTGTGTTCTTATTACAATCGGAACATTGACACTGCCTCCGCTTAAAAAATAGATTTTTGCTGCCTGATTTACAATCTGGTCCATCGCCAGCGTCGAAAAATCAATAGCCATAATCTCAGCTATCGGACGATAGCCGGTAATCGCAGCACCTATCGCAGCTCCCACTATAGTGTTTTCAGCAATTGGCGTGTTTATAACCCGCTCAGGTCCATATTTGTTAAGAAGCCCCTTATAAACTTTAAATGAACCGCCATATATACCTATTTCTTCACCAATTAAAAACACTTTGCTGTCGCTATCCATCTCTTCAATAATTGCTTCTCTTATGGCTTCTCTGTATTCAATTTCTCTCATCAAACTGCCCTCTTAGTTTACCTTCTTTTTGCCTTCTTAAAAATTCACTTCAATCCCTTTTATCCTTATGAAAATATTTCTTGGTCTCCTGATTCTCTTTATATTTTGATTCTCGTTATATTTCTCTTTTTTTATTCCTATTTCTGCTAAACATGCTCAAACTACAAACAGGTTCTTTGTCAATATCAATACATCTGCACGGCCACTTACACTAATAATTTTGTTCTGACCACTTATACTAATAATTCTGCAAACTAACTGACATTATTAATTTTGAGTCAGCATCCTGCACCGACATTTTAATACTTAATAAACTCTACTCTTCAATCTCTCTTAAAAATTCATCGAGCTCCGGTTCAGGACTATCCATCGCAAAAGTAACTGCGTCCTCTATCTTTCTATCCAGCCTGTTCTCAATCTTCTGTATGCCGCTGGCAGTTATTATTTTCCCCTCGAGTAATTTTCTTTTAAAATTTACTACCGGGTCTTTTGTAGATTTATAATATTCAACTTCTTTCTTGCTTCTGTATTCTGCAGGGTCATTTGTATGATGGCCGTAAAACCTGTAAGTTTTTGCTTCAATAAGTGATGGGCCACCTCCGCCTCTCGCAAGTTCTATTGCTTCACTAACAGCTTCATAAACTTCTATCGGGCCGCTCCCATCAATAATATGACCCGGAATTCCGTAGGCACAGCTTCTTTTTCCAATATCAACACAAGCTACTGAATCTTTTGAACACATTGAAATAGCATACATATTATTTTCACAGATATATATAAC
>JAQVEM010000044.1 GCA_028697935.1 Actinomycetota bacterium | reverse complement strand
AGACTATCCTGGTATGCTAAATAAGATATTCTATTGAACAAACAAGAGCAAATCTTAGCTTATTTTTTCTCCAAAACCTCTAAAGGTGCTGTTGCTCTTGAGCCTTTGTCTCCAATAGCTTCGATAGTATAGATTCCTGGTTTTAGCATGACTGTCGGGATTCCGCCTGCTGGTACGAGTTTGAAAGCTCCATATACATTAACGGTAACAAATCCACCGGTATTGGCTACAGCAAAGGCAAAGGGCACCCCATCAACTGCCATAATCACCTTTACTTTTTCTCCCGGGATAAATCCAGCACCATAAAAAGCTAACTTAGCGCCCGGTTCTCCACTTATAGGATCAACCACAAGACTGGTTACCTTCTCTTCTTCAGCAAAAGCCATTCCCACCGAGATTATTGTCATAACTAAAACCACAGAAATTAGAAGAATGCTAATCTTCATCCAATTTCTCATTTGTCCTCACCTCCTAATTTTTCCTAAAAAGCCTTTGTTAATTTTTTAATGGCTTTAACTGGTCAGTCATTATTTTTTACTCTCTGGTGGAATAAAGCGTTCTGGAACTTCAATACCATTCTCCAGGCAATACTTATAAAGTCCTGCATGGATTGGAATTTCACCACCTGGTGCTACTAATTTAAAGTAATCAGTAATAGGATCCCATCCAATTATTCCAGGATATGCTGCTGCAACTTCATCAAAATTTTCAACATATGCCTTCACAATCTCATAACCAACATCTTCCGGTAAATTAGAGGAAGCTATCGCACCAACAACCTGTCCTTCTTCCATTACAGTTGGATTATTCTCGAGTTCTAAGATGCTGCCTGCTGGTGTCTCAAAGAAAAGTATGTAGGGGTATTCTGCTCTTATAATTTCAATATCCTCTTCACTATAACCGATAGCAGCCAGAGGGGTCCTCATATTAATTTCAATCAAGGCAGCATCCAGGGCTGTTAATCCGCTGGATTTTAGCACACCGACAACACGTCCCTGGCTGAATGAGTCGAGAGCATCTCCCAGAGTTGCAGGAACTATATCAATACCACTACCTACAGCTTTATCAAAATTAATGAAATTGGTGGTACCAGATGATCCAGGTATACCTGGTGAGAATCTTTTGCCCCCTAAATCTCTGAAGGTTTTAATTCCTGAGTCTGCTCTAACATGGAGTCTGTTTACAATTGCATTTCGTAAGAATAACCATCTTATCGGTTCCCATTCTTCTCCTTCAAAATTGCTAATTCCTTTGTGTAATTGCATTGCAGAAGCAGAGTCCACACATAGGGCAAAATCGAATAATCCCTCTTTCACTCTTCTTAAGTTGTCCAGAGCTGCTCCACTCTCAATAACTGTTGTAATAATATTATTATCTGCCTTATTGATAACTGAAGCTGTTCCAACACACCAGGCATATAATCCAGATGTTGAAGAGGTACTGCCCATATTCAAATAGACAGTCTGAGCAAAAACATTTCCTGTTAAAAAGCCAAACATCAGAAGAAAGATAAGCACAAAAACCAATCCATTTAATCTGTTATTTTTCATTCTTATTCACCTCCTTTCTATGATGATTTTTCTCAAATATTATTTTTTTATTAATAGTCCCCTTTACCTGTAGTGTATAATACACTTTTAATTTTTTATTCTGATTTTGCTAACTCTATCCTTTTTGTCAAATTGTATTGATAAAATAGAATTGGCAATATAACAACCACACCTATGATAGATAAAATATGATTGGGGCACATCATCAAAAATCCACTTCCCACATAAATGAATCTAAATATACTATTTAGATTGCCTTTCACTCTCCCAAAAAAACCATAAGCCATAAGTATGGCACCAAAAAAAGCACTTACTGTGTAAGTTATCACTGGAATGGTATCACTGCGACCTACCAGAGCAGGATTAAGTACAAAAAAGTAAGGGATAACAAAGGCAACGATACCCAATTTTACTGATATTATGGCAGTTTTAAACCAATTCCCTTTGGCAATTCCAGCAGCAACGATAGCCTGGGTACAGGTAGGGGGAGTGACTCCACCCAATATTGCCCAGTAAATAAAGAAAAGATGTAAGGCTATCTGGTCAACCCCCAACCTTATCAGCGAGGGGGCAAGTATAGAAATGGACAAAATATAAGTTGGGACTACCGGCAGAGAGGTTCCTAAAATAAAAGGGATAATAGTTGCTATAAATAATGCTAATAATAAATTATCTCCTCCCAACTCAAAAATCACAGAACTGAGCTTGGGTGCAATACCGGTAATTCCTATCATATTTACCAGAATGCCCACAGATGCTAAGATTGGCACTATTTTACAAAGTGCCAATCCGCCCTCACTCAATCCATCTCTAATCTTAATTAAAGTATCTTTTAATCCTTCAGATGAGAGGTCAGAGAGTATGAAAACTACAATAACTGCAACACAGGCATAAAATCCGGCAAAGATTAAGGCTCTGCCAATACCAATAAAATATAGGAGCACAGCCATTGGAATAATTAGAGCAGCCAGTCTCTTAAATTTTAAAATACTCTCCCAGGTAGGGATTTCATTCTCAGGTACAGCAGCTAACCCCAACCGCACTGTTTCAAAATGTACTCCAGCAAAAACCCCTGTATAATAAAGCAGGCAGGGTATTAAAGCATAGACTATTATTTTTAGATAAGGAATACCTAAAAATTCTGCCATTATGAAAGCTGCTACACTCATAATAGGAGGGGTGATTCCTCCTCCTGTTGAAGCAATCGCCTCCACCGCACCGGCAAAATCAGGATTATAGCCCAATCTTTTCATTAATGGGATAGTATAACTTCCGGTAACTACTACATTGGCTACACCACTACCGGAAATGCTCCCGAAAAGTGCACTTGACACTACAGCTGTTTTGGCAGGTCCGCCCCTGTATTTACCAGTTAAGGCTAATGCGATATCTATAAAAGTTTTGCCACCACCCGCTCCTGAGATTAAAGAACCGAATATTATAAACATCGCAATAAAGGTTGCCGACATACCGGTAATGCTTCCATAAATTCCTAAAGCTGAAAAATACACCGAATTTAGAACAAATCTCCAGGATAACCCTGGTAATCTCCATATTCCCGACAGTTTGGGACCCAGGAATACGTATAGAAACAGTACTCCTACAAATATCGGTATTGCCCACCCTACAGATCTCCTAGCTGCATCAAGGATAACTATTATCAAGAGAGTGCCGATTATTAAATCAACGGTGGTTCCACTGCCCGGTATCATGTAAATTTTCATGGCTTTCAAGAATATATTGACATTTGCAACTATTATTATTGCTATGATACATATATCCCAAAAGGTTATTTTTTTATTCTCCTGATCTGGCTTTCCATAGGGATAAGCTAAGGATGCGAGCGAGATTCCCAAAATAACATGAATTGCCCTCAACTGTAAGTCTATTAGATTCATAAAAATAGGAAGAAGCAGCTGTGTAAGGGCAAAAATGATTCCACCCCAGAATAACACCCGGTCTCTGTCCAAAATAGACCTCCCTTTATTTTGAATGACCATATCCTTTTACCTCTTATTATTTATTTTTATTATTCTACCTCTAATGGTACGAAGTTTTTCTTCATAATACGAATGGCTTTTTCAGGATCAATCCTTCCAAAAAGACCGCCCACAGTTGATAGAATATATGAAGCATCCAGTAAAATCGTATGGTTTGGTCTCAAAATTGTATATTCTTTGGGATTAAAAAGGGCTCCTCTTGTAATCATCTTAAGGTCATCCATAAGGTATCCTTTATTCTCTTTACATTTATGATACACTGTTCCTCCGACTAATACCAGTGTACAATCCTGAGTAAAGAAATTGACTCCCTCCTGTAAAAAATAAACATCAGTTTCTTTGACATGTCCTACATTGTTGGCTGTGGCAATCGCTAAAGTTTCCTTAGCCAGAATACTCCTGATAAAGTTTTCCTCTTCGGTAGTAGGCATAATATGGGGATTATCATGTATCCATTTTAAGTATTTTTTTAACTTGATAGACCATTTGTGTTCTTTGTACGTTAAAACCCTATCTAAATGGTCACCATTCCCTTTAAAATCAGGATATTTCTGATTAAACAGTTCACTGATTTCTTTTTCTACTGAGCCATTTTTAAATTTCTCCAGTTCCATCAAATTTTCTGCATTATAGGCTAATCCGTATTTGCCTTCTACTCTACGATAAGCCAGGGGGTAATTTGGAGTTTTTAGAATAGTTCTTTTTACTTTTTTCTTGGCATCATCCCAAGGATAGCGATAGAGGGGATTGGAATGTACGTTGGCAAAAAAGTCGGTAGTACAGCCACCAATATCTAAAGCCACAATATTTCCAATTCCTTCCTCTTCACCATAACCTCGAGCCAATAGGTTAATTCCTATAAAAGCAGCTCGAGGAGTGGGTATAAACTTTGCGCTCATATATTCTTCTACTACATCAAATCCTTTGCCTCTGATAACCACAGTCTGAAAGAGCTCCCTTATCGCTTCATTTACTACATCAATATTGTAATTATTCACCTCAGGCATTATATTTCCTGTTACCCTTACATCAATATTGTGATTGTGGAATATTTCCAGTATTTCTTCATTAACATCTTCATTACCGGCATAAATAATGGGTATTCCATATTTGGCATATGTTGCTAATTTTGCTGTTTCAGCCAATATTCTGGCATTATGTAAAACTGTTTCTGTATCTCCGCCTTCATTTACTCCACCGCTCAAGAGAATAATTTCAGGACAATCTTCTAAATAAATTACCCGGGCTTCTTTTGAAGATAATCTTCCATCATAACTATTGAGAAGTTTTGCCCCTGCAGTCAAAGCGGCAAGATCAGCTGCAAATCCACTCTCCCTTTCAGTAGAGGCAACGGTTACCATCTTCAAACCACCTTTTGCACTGCTACAGGGAAGTTTTATATCAAATTTATCCATCTTCTCTTGCAAAGGTCTCCAATTTCCTTCTTTCTGGCATGCCTCAAGACATCCTAAACCGTTTGCCAGACCTTCTCGAATATCATCGACTGTTGTTGGAACATAGCGCAAGTCAACCTCATCTGAATTTGTGTTAAAGATGGCAACCTTGGTATAGGTGCTGCCAAAATCTACCGCCAGTATCTTCTTGTCTTTTAAGTCCTTTATACCTAATTGGTCTTTAAATGATAATAGGAGGTGGTCTTCCACTAAAGCATCTTTTGATTGTGCTACTATAGATAATTCATCAGTCTGACTTACATCTTTATAAAAATACCAGGGGAATCGTTCTCTGACCTTATCCACCCTTTCAATTTCATCTTTTACCTTTTCCAGACAGAACTCATCTATACGGCAAGTTCCATCTACTATTTTGGTCTTGCACATTCCTGCTAATTCATAACGTTTGTCTATCACGGTCACCTGAGGTGCCTGGAATAAACCCACCTGTAGAGCCAGATCAAGATTATCGGCGCTTATAATGTCACATTGTCCGGATGGATAATTCTTTTCATCTGCAAAATCCAGTAACATTGTTTCATAGTTCATTTCTCTCTCGGCTGTATTCTTTCTTTGGGCGGCTTCTTCGGGTGTGACGGCATAGTCAAAAAAGTTTTCTAAATTTACTTTGCCTTCATATCCGCCCATCAAAGCAAGATGAAGAATGTTATACATAGCCCCTTTTTTTAGCTCTTCCTTGCGGGCAATCACATCAGGAAGCTGCCATATCTCTGGAAGTGGGGTACGATAATATTCTTCAATTGTCTGTTTGGTAATATCACAACTGGCAATAATATCTTCTGCCTTGGCATCATGGTGTGCTTCACAGTAACTGACCACATGAATAATATCGGGGTCCATAAACATCTGCCAGTATGTAGTCATAGTAAGGTGACTTTTTGCCTTATCCAAATTGGGAGGAAAGCTGGAAAGTCCTCCTCTAGTTTCTTTGATAATATTAAAATCAAAATGCCTTGTTAATGGTTCAATCAACTCAAAGGATGCCTTCATCTTTGCCAAATCATATCTGGGGTTTATTTCAGGTGGCAAATCAAACATCAGTTGCATTACATAATTCTTTATACCCATTTTTAGAGCAATAATGCCACAGAGGATGTGGTCGGTAACATACATATCATCCGAGCATCTTCTAAGCTGCCATTGGTGTGGGTCATTTATCTCCAGAGGTTTATCTATAGAAGCCCACCAACGCATGGTATTGAAATGTTCAGTAATTCCATCCAGGATAGAAAGAGGGCCTCTTCCATCTAAACGATTATAAAAGAATATGGGTACAGCCGGGAAAGGCATATGTAGAGTTTCTTCAAATATCTTTGCCAATTCTACTAACTCATCGGTACCGGAGTAAATTCTAATCATAGGATAATTTCCACACTGTGTTGCCTCTTTCAGCCTTCTTAAATCTTTTTTGCTGCGAATCGGCGCCCCACCCTCTCCTTTACGGTATTTCTCCGGGTCTTCTTCTCCACGTACAAATTTAGCCAGAAATGCCTGACTGGCTTGATCCGGGGCTAAAGAAACTATCTCCATGGCTCCTGCTTCACTAATCTCTCTGGTTCCCTCCACTGTTGGCTCAATTGTTTCGGCAGCTGCCCCAATGTGGGCCCTGATAATTGGCCTATTCTCTAATCGGCGTACCTGTTTAATTCTTTCCAATAGATCATCAGACCATTTAATTTTCTCTCTGGCAATCCTAATCTTTCTCTGAGCAAAATATTCTAACTCCTCCATTGTTACATAATCATCGACTACCATTTCAAAAAATCCCTGGAATTTCTCGTTGTCCTTATACTCTTCAGCAATCTTTTCCAGGTTAAAGTGCCTATCTTCAGGGGGTGAAAACCTATCTTCTAATATAGGTAAGCCGGTCATTGCTCTGACTAAATTTGCTGCCGGCCTCAGTCCGCCAAAACAATACCTTATCCCACTTTTTTCCGGTTGTAAGCCATATTTATATACCTTTTCTACCAACTCTTTAATAATTTCATCAACATGTAAATCCCCCAATCGATAGCTGAAGGTTACCACTTCCGCCTTCGACTCTCTAATTTTATCTATCAATTCATCAATAGTAACAGCTGGCCCTAATTTAATGGCAATATAACCTATTCCTTTACTTTCCAGCCACTCAGCAAATCTCTCTACTCCTAAGGTGTGCACACAAGGGTCTATGGAGCAGTTTAATACTCTTCTTTTTTTATTTAATTTATCCACCTTAAAATCTCTCCTTTTTCCTTTTCCAAAGTTTCCAAAGAATGGGTAATCTATAATTTTATAATTTGTTCTAATTTGTTAAAGCTATAATTTTGAGGAATCCTTGCTTCAGAAATATCCCTTCCTTTTAAATCGCCATTTACTAAATATTCTTTCTCCATCCATCCACTGACCGTTTTAATAACCTCATCAATAGTGGGAGTATCTACCTGAGCCAGCATAGCAATTGCTTTAGTCACTATTAATCCGAATGGAACATCTTCTGTAAGATAACGTGATTTAAAATCAGGACTATAGTAGCCGTTATCCAATTTTTTCATGGGAGCAAATAAACCCCGATAGGCATTATTAGTAAGAAAGCTGGTTTCTAAGGTTCGACTATCTTCAATGGAATTCTTATAAGATAATATGAGCCAGTCTTTTAAACCTAATACTTTTGTTAAATCTACTTTCTTAAATCTCTTTTGTATTTCTCTAGTTATAGTAAGAATATCATTGCTCATTTGTTCAAGTATTTCAGCAATATCACCGGTCACCCCATGATAGAATAGCGGGATTTCTTCTTTCTCATATTTTCTATGTTCATTTCCTTTGAAAAGCCCATACATTATTCCAGGATGTACAATCTGTCCAATGTTTGCCAATGAAAGAGTCAGCATATTAGGCAACGGCTCTATATTGACTGAAAAATAGTTGGATAATGTTTCTGATATATGGGAAATACCTTCATGCGGGAATAATGATAATCCAACAGATTTTTTTTCACCCAGTATCTCTACCTGTCTGGCATATTCTTTAATCCGACATGCCCAGGGAAGAGTCTGCATCCCAAAAATTGCTATATCTTCTCTTTCGTTTTCTTTTAGAATGCTTAATGAAGAGAACTCGAATCCACCTCTTGCAGGAATAGCCCCAATAATTCCATTTTCTATAACAAAAGGGGTAATCTTTTTTAAAACTGATTCATGGGCAAAGGCGGGTAGGGGCAAAAGGATTAAATCCGAATATAAACATGCCTCTTCGGGATTATCACTAACAATATCCGGGCTCCCGAAAAAGGTTTCTGAACCATAAATCGCTTTGATATCCCTATTGCTTGTCATCAAATGATTGAATTGATCTAATTCATTTTTAAAAGAAAGGAAAAGTCTGATGCTGCCATGAAAATGTTTACGCAGAATTGGAATGATTGCATGGGTAGCATTTCCGCCTCCACAGATAGTAATAGTCTTGATGTTCACTCGAGTACTCCTTAAACGACATATAAATATTTTTATTTTAATAATACTGTTACTTACAGTTATATTTTCAACTTTATATGTGTAAGGTATAGACTATATGGTATACGGTATACTGTATGCAATGAAGTAATTTAATTATAGTATAATAGCATTTTCTTTTACTGTCAAATAGTTAACATAATCGGTTCAAGTCAAGTTTACTAAAAACATCTCGGCATTCAATCTCTTTTAGGATAATGATTGGAAATTTGGTTTGATACCGGCAGCTTTGAGAATAGCAGACCTGATGATGGTAAATTTCTAATGGGAAGAGATTTGTATTTATATTTTGTTTATATGTAAATTTCTAACAGTTGCCAAAAATCTTATATCTATTACCCTATTAACAGCTTCTTCTCAATTCTATCTCTTTAATAAGAGACTCTTTGCCATTTACAATGTGTTCTCTTATTAATTTTTCTGCTAAGATTGCATCTTTATCTATTATTGCCTTTACAATTACCTTATGTTCTTCAATTGACTCTTTCTGTCTATCCTTTTCAGATAAAATTTCTGAAAAACGTTCTCTCGATTTTTTATATAAACTATCTATCATATTTATTAATTCATTGCTTTTGCTACATTCTTCTATAATATTATGGAATTTGACATTTAAATTGGCAATATCTCTCAAAGAACCTTCTTTCAAAAAATTCTCACTCTGGATAATAATTTCATTTAATTGTTTTATCTTATTTTCAGTTATATTATTATTTTCTATTGCCTTCCTGATTGCTAAACCTCTTAATACACTGCTAATATCATAAAATTCATTTAGTGCTTCCTTAGTAGGAAGAGGGGCAACTCTTACTCCTTTGGGAGGGGAAGAGACAACTAAGCCTTTCTGTTCCAATTCTATAATTGCTTCCCTTATTGGAGTACGGCTAACTTTCATGAGTTTGGCTAACTTCGATTCTACCAGCCGCTGACCCGGTTTTAATTCACCCTGGAAAATAGCCTGACTTAAAATGGAATATACTCTGTCACTGGTAACAGTTTTTACACTCAAATCGATATCTGAATTTTCTTTTAAAAAATTATCAAAGGAATCATCTTTCGCCATATTTAAGCATCTTTCCTTATTTTTACAATATTAGTCAATATATTCTTAGTTTTCTAATATATATTATATCAAAAAGTTAATTTACACTAATTTTTAATCTAAAAATATAATAATTTCTGAGTCAGTTCTATACCACCTGTCAAAGCAGTATGTGCTAATAAAAATATTCCTTATTAAGGAGGTAATATTTCCCCCAAATTAAAGAGACTGATTCAGACTATCTAAT
Source organism: Actinomycetota bacterium (assembly GCA_028697935.1). GTDB lineage: Bacteria > Actinomycetota > Humimicrobiia > Humimicrobiales > Humimicrobiaceae > JAQVEM01. The sequence continues at coordinate 55 of JAQVEM010000044.1, read as the reverse complement.
TAAATAATAAGCAAATGAAGACAATTTTTCAAGTAGCTTGGATATTTTAGTGATA